>JAEYTQ010000792.1 GCA_023433965.1 Pseudomonadota bacterium
TACGAGTTGATGCGGGCAGATACTGTCCCGAACCGTTTCGAAGGAGTAAGCCGATGTCGACCCATATTTCAGTCCCGCCGCAGGCGTTGCTCGAGCGCATCCTGACGCTGGAGATCGTGCGGGTGACGGAGCGGGCGGCGGTGTCGTCGGCGCGGCTGCGCGGGCACGGCAACGAGAAAGCCGCCGACCAGGCCGCGGTCGACGCCATGCGGCGCGAGCTCAACAAGCTGCCGATCCAGGGCACGATCGTGATCGGCGAGGGCGAGCGCGACGAGGCGCCGATGCTCTATATCGGCGAGCAGGTCGGGCTCAAGACCGGCCCGGAGGTCGACATCGCGGTCGACCCGCTCGAAGGCACGACGCTGTGCGCCAAGAACATGCCGGGCTCGATCGCCACCATGGCGATGGCCGACGGCGGCACGCTGCTGCACGCGCCCGACGTCTACATGCAGAAGCTCGCGATCGGTCCCGGCTACGACAAGGGCGTGGTCGAGCTCGACGCTTCGCCCGCCGACAACGTCCGCCGCCTCGCCAAGGCCAAGGGCGTCAAGCCCGAGGGCATCACCGTCCTCGTGCTCGACCGTCCGCGCCATGCCAGCATCATCGAGAGCGTGCGCTCGACCGGCGCGGCCGTACGCCTCATCACCGACGGCGACGTCGCCGGCGTGATCCACTGCGCCGATCCCGACAACACCGGCGTCGACATGTATCTCGGCACCGGCGGCGCGCCGGAAGGCGTGCTCGCCGCCGTCGCGCTGCGCTGCATCGGCGGCCAGATGCAGTGCCGCCTGATCCTCGATTCCGAGGAGAAGCGCGAGCGCGCCGCCAAGATGGGCGTCAACGATCCCAAGATGATCTACGGCATCGAGGACATGGCGCGCGGCGACTGCCTGTTCGCCGCCACCGGCGTCACCACGGGCTCGCTGCTCTCGGGCGTGAAATTCCGCAAGGACGGCGTGATCGAAACCGAGACGGTGGTGATGCGCTCCGTCACCGGCACCGTGCGCTACATCAAGGCCGAGCACCGCGAGCTGGCCAAATTCCATCTGGATTGATCGCGCGGTCGTCGTCGTCTGCTTCGATCGAGCACCCGCGACGGGGCTCGATCAATCGCCTGCCTGCTACGTGCTGCGAGGCGGCGCGGGCATGAACAGGAACACGTCGCACAAGGTGAGACCGAGCTTCGCGGCCAGCTGAAGTTAGCCGACTTCTTCGGCCCAGGGCCGGAGAGCGGACCTCGCGGACGCCATGTCTCCGCTCGCGATGGCACGACGGGCGTTTGTGTCGGCCTCGGCATAGGTGTCGGTTGCGATCATTCCGGACAGCGCCTGCGACAGGCCATCATCAAAGCTCTCGAGGCGGACCTCTGATTGGTAGTGATCCGGCTTGAGCCTGATTTGGTTCTCGGCTTGTGCCGGATCGAAGAGTCCGGCTTTGCCCAGCATGACCAATAACGGATGATTGCGGGCGATGGCCTCGGGAATGATCGGATAGATCTTGCTTCTGCCCGAACGATCGTCGAGGGATGAGAATGAGATGACAGGTCCGATGTTGAAGCGCGAGTTGCGGTGGAGCACCGTAACTTGATGGTCGATCTCGGCATCGGCCTCGAATGCTGCGCCGTCGGGTATTCGGTCCGGACCATTTCCGATGAGATATGCCGAAAGTTGGGCGACGCGGGCGGTGACGTTGCGTTGATCGAGCCCATCCACCTCGAACTCGATCTCTCGTCCGATAAACGCGGCCAATCCAACCGTGTAGGCTCCTATGGTCTTGCCCGAACGGTAAGGGACGATCTCCATCCACAAAGCAAACGGTTGATCCGGATATGGGGCAAACGCGCTGCGTGACTGCTCCAGCCACATCTCGGGCGAACGACCAACGTTTCCCTGCCAGGCGATGGCGACAACACCAGGCAGTGCCGCGACCACGGCGCCCACGAAGGCCGTCGTGAGCTGCGCATTGTCAGAAAACCCCAGCACTTTCGGTCGGTCGTTGCTCTCGGCTGAGCCCATCGGCGAGACGATGAGGTGCGCACGATGGCGGCCACCGGCGTGGAACGCTTCCGGCCATAGCCAGGAGGCCCGCTGCCATAGTTGCTGATCGAAAGGTATTGGCGCCGGCATCATGAGGATCGTCATGAGATGATTGCCGGCACGGATGAACATCAGGTCGTCAGCGCCGTCGCTTGGTGCGACTGTGCTCGGGGCCCACTGCAACGCGGGATGACGAACACGTAGAGTCCGGATCAACGTCTCCTCGTCCGGGAGGCGGGCATCCTCGAGCAATATGTAAGCGACAGGGATGGTCGTCATGGCAGATGCATGCGCACCACGACTGGTTGAGGGGACACATCGCCGGTCGCGGTCTGGCGGCAACCACTATTGTTGCACGGAACGGATCATGCTTTAAAGCCCTCTATCTGGACCGGAGCCAACCGGACGAAAGGCAAATCCGCGGAGCGAAGCATGACCACACCATCCGATCTCTCCGCCGTCAAAGCCCTCGTCTTCGACGTGTTCGGCACGGTGGTGGACTGGCGCACCAGCCTGATCAGCGACTTCATGTGGTGGAGCAAGCAGCGCGGCATTACAGCCGACTGGACCGCGCTCGTCGACGGCTGGCGCGGCATGTACATGGCCTCGATGGACGAGGTGCGCCAGCATCCCGAGCGCGGCTATGTCATGCTGGACGATCTGCATCGCCGTTCGCTGGAGCAGCTCGTCGACAAATTCGCGATTAAGGGTCTCACCGAAGCCGACCTCGATTACCTCACCAGGGGCTGGCACCGCC
>JAEYTQ010000780.1 GCA_023433965.1 Pseudomonadota bacterium
CCCTTAAGTAGCCGCATGACAGCCAGCCAGACTGCCGAGATCACCGGCCTCTACCGCTACCCGATCAAGGGCCTGACGCCGGAATGCCTGGCGCGCGTCCCTCTGCGGACGGGCCAGACCCTGCCCGCCGACCGCCGCTACGCCATCGAGAACGGCCCGAGCGGGTTCGATCCCGAAGCGCCCCAGTGGAAGCCGAAAATCCAGTTCCTGATGCTGGCGCGCAATGAGCGTCTGGCGGCGCTCGACAGCCGCTTCGACGACGCCAGTAATGTCCTGACCCTCCGCAAGAACGGCCAGATTGTCGCCAGCGGCGATCTCGAGACCGCCGCCGGACGTGCCGCCATCGAGGCTTATTTCGCCGAGAACTTCCAGCCCGAATTGAAGGGGCCGCCAAAAGTTCTGTCCGGCCGCGACCACAGCTTCTCCGATGTCGCTCGCAAGGTCGTGTCCATCATCAATCTCGACAGCGTCCGCGCCATCGAGGCCATGCTCGGCGGCGTCGCCGTTCATCCCCTGCGTTTTCGTGCCAATCTCTACGTCAAGGGCTGGCCGGCTTGGTCGGAGCTCGATCTCGTCGGCCAGACGCTCGCGATCGGGCAGGCCCGCCTGAAAGTGGTCAAGCGCATCGTCCGCTGCCCGGCCACCAATGTCGATCCCGTCACCGCCGAGCGCGATCTCGAAATCCCGCCGACGCTCTCGCGCCATCTCGGCCACATGGATTGCGGCATCTATGCCGAGGTGACCGCCGACGGTGACGTCGGCGTCGGCGACGCGGTGGCGGTGGAAGAGCCGAGACTGGTGTGAGCTTGGTAGGGTGGATTAAGTTAGCCGAAGGCGTAACCCACCTCTGCCTGTCACCTTTGAAGCAGAAGAGGTGGGTTACGCCAGCGGACCGCGCTTCGCGCGACCGCTAGCTAACCCACGCTACGCACTTCAACGTCAATTCGGCATCACATACGCATAGATCCTGCCGCGCGAGACCGGCGCTTCGCGCACGCGATTGCCGCTGTTGCCGGAGATCATGATCGGATTGCCCTGCGCATCGATGCCGGTGATGATGCCGACATGACCGCCGCGGCGGCCGCGCGACATCACCGCGATGGCGCCGACCTGCGGGCCGGACACGCGCGTGCCGTAGCGCGCGAACGAGCTCGCCATGTCGGATCCGGTGCCCTGATGGCCGGTCTTTTGCAGCACCATGTTCATGAAGCGCGCGCACCACAGCCTGCCACGGCCGGTCGGATTGCCGCCGAGATAGCGGCGCGCCTCGGACACGAGGCCAGATCCGCCACCGGGGCCGCCGGTGTTCATGGCAGAATGGGACATACCGTTGCTGCCTGTGCCGCCATTGGCGTTCGGATCATAGGCGGCGAAACTGTTGCCGAAGCCACTCGCCTGCAACTGCGCCGCGCTGCGCTCGAAACGCGAGCTGCGGGCATGATGGCGATGATGACGGTGGTGATGATGCCTGGCGTGATGCACGTAACCGTGCCGCTCTGCGCTATGACGATGATGCTTCCGTGCCGAGGCCGGAGAAACGAACACGGCGAACGCCGCGAAGAACAGAGCCAGCGCGACAATGCAACGCGACAGGCGGGACGCAAACAACTCGAACATTCTTCATCCTTCTTGACACCCCCACTTCCCACCGGCCCGTGCAATGGCCGGCATCCGCTTGGCCGTTAAGCCGCCCGATGTGGCGAGAAAAAGACGCGACTTGCGCGAATGGCTGCGATGACTTCGTGTCCATGCTCGGCTATCGCTGCCTCATTGCGGACAACGGCATTAACTGCGATCCTCGAACACGGCTTGAAACAGAGGGAAAAGGTTAATGCCCCACGCCACGACCAAGGACGGCGTCCGAATTTATTTCGAGGAGGCGGGCCAGGGAACGCCGATAATTTTCCTGCACGAATTCGCGGCCGACTACACCAATTGGGAGCCGCAGATGCGCTACTTCTCGCGCGCCCACCGCTGTATCACCTATTCGGCGCGCGGCTATGCGCCGTCCGACGTGCCTGACGGCGAGGTCTACACCTACACGCATTTCTACACCGACGCCCTCGCGGTGCTCGATCACCTCGGGATCGATCGCGCGCATCTCGTGGGATTGTCGATGGGCGCCTACTCCTCGCTCCAGATCGGGCTCAACGCGCCGCAGCGCGCGCTGTCAATGACGCTCGCCGGTGTCGGCTCCGGCTCGGAGATCGAGAACCTCGAAAATTGGCGCAAGCAGTGCCGCGCCAATGCAGAGCAGTTCGAGACGCTAGGCTCCGCCGAAGTCGCAAAGGTCACGCGCGAGGCGCCGAGCCGGATCCCCTTCCTGGTCAAGGATCCGCGCGGCCACGCCGATTTCTATGCCGCGCTGGCTCGGCACGACGCCAGGGGATCGGCCAACACGATGCGCGGCTTCCAGGGCGGCCGCCCCTCGATCTACACGATGACGGACGCCATCAAGGCCGTCGCGACGCCGGCGCTGATCATCTGCGGCGACGAGGACGATCCGTGCGTCGGGCCGAGCCTGTTCCTGAAGAAACACCTGCCCGCGGCGGGCCTCGCGATGTTTCCGAAGTCCGGCCACGTGCTCAATCTGGAAGAGCCCGCGCTGTTCAACGAGAGCGTGGAACGGTTCGTCACGCTGGTGGAAGCAGGACGCTGGCCGGTGCGTGATCCGCGGTCTTTAGCTCCATATTAGCTGTGTTCCGGGCTCGCGCGCTGCGCGCCCCGGAATGACGGAGAGATGCTATTTTGCCCCGCCCCGGCTCAGCAGGAACACCGCCTGCTCGCCGAACATGTTCCACACCCACCAGGGCAGATTCAGCGGCACCGGGCGGCCGTAGAGGTCGAGCGCCACCGAACGCTCCATCTTGACGTTGATCTCGTCGCAGAGCTCGACGAAATCCTTGATGGTGCAGAAATGGATGTTGGCGGTGTCGTACCAGGTCGCGGGCAGATTCTCTGTGCGGGGCATGTGGCCGCCGATCAGCAACTGGAGCCGCATCTTCCAGAACCCGAAATTCGGGAACGAGACGATGGCCCGGCGGCCGATGCGCAGCAGATTTTCCAGCACGACACGCGGCTGCCGCGTCGCCTGCAGCGTCTGCGACAGGATCACGTAGTCGAAGGCATCGTCAGGATAGTTGACGAGATCGGTGTCGGCGTCGCCCTGCACCACCGCAAGCCCCTTGGCGACGCAACGGTTGACGCCCTCGCGCGACAGTTCGATGCCGCGGCCGTCGATGCCGCGCGTCTCCAGGAGCTGAAGCAGATCGCCCTCGCCGCAGCCGACGTCGAGCACCTTCGAGCCCGGCTTGACCATCTCGGCCACCAGCCGATGATCGGCGCGATAATCTCCGGACGGCCTGGCCGCAACGCCGTCCAGCGGCAATACTTCCTGCACGGACATCTTAGCTACCCTTCAATCCGCGCGCCTTGCCTGCCGATTGCAGGAAGGCGCGGGAGATGTCGAAGAACTCGGGCACGTCGAGCAGGAAGGCGTCATGGCCGCGATCGGTCTCGATCTCGGCGAACGACACCCGCGCGCTCGAGGCGTTCAGCGCGTGCACCAGCGCGCGCGACTCCGAGGTCGGGAACAGCCAGTCGCTGGTGAAGGAGACCACGCAGAATCGCGTCTTGATGCCGGCGAACGCCTTCGCCAGCACGCCGCCATGGTCGGCGGCGATGTCGAAATAGTCCATCGCTCGCGTCAGATAAAGATAGGAGTTGGCGTCGAAGCGCTCGACGAAGGACGAGCCCTGGTAGCGCAGATAGGATTCGACCTGGAAGTCGGCATCGAACGAGAAGGTCGGCAGCTCACGGTCCTGCATGCGACGGCCGAACTTGCGATGCAGCGCCGCGTCCGAGAGATAGGTGATGTGCGCGGCCATCCGCGCCACCGCGAGACCGCGATGCGGATGGATGCCCTGGTCGGCATAGCCGCCGCCGTGCCAATCGGGATCGGCCATCACGGCCTGGCGGCCAAGCTCGTGAAAGGCGATGTTCTGCGCCGAGTGCCGCGTCGCACAGGCGATCGCGAGCGCGGAGAACACGCGGGACGGATAGGCCGCGGTCCATTGCAGCACCTGCATGCCGCCCATCGAACCACCGACGACAGCAAACAGCGTATCGATGCCGAGCCGGTCCATCAGCATGGCCTGCGCGCGCACCATGTCCGGGATGGTGATGACGGGGAAATCGAGACCCCAGACCTTGCCGGTGGCAGGATTGATCGAAGCCGGCCCGGTCGAGCCCATGCAGCCGCCGATCACGTTGGTGCAGACGATGAAGTAGTGCTTGGGGTCGATGGGACGACCGGGGCCGACCAGCGTCTCCCACCAGCCCGGCTTGCCGGTGACGGGATGCACATTGGCGACGTGCTGATCGCCGGTCAGCGCGTGGCAGATCAGAACGGCGTTGGAGCGATCCGTGTTCAGCTCGCCATAGGTCTGGTAGGCGATCTGGAACGGAGTGAGATCGACGCCGCAATCGAGGTGGAGCGGCTGCTCGGCGCCGAAATGAGCGACCTGCGAGCTCGGATGATCCACCTCGTGCGATCGCTCGTCGGCGCTGATCGCAGGACTTGGTATCGACTTGACGCTACCCATCTGACCATCGACCTCGTTTGCGATCAAACGCTTGATCGCCACTTGCATCAGGCCATGAAAAACCCGGCCTGAACGATAGGTTCGGCCGGGATCGGAAGCGTCCCCGGCCTGTTTAGCGAGTTTTTTAACGTGGCTGCAAGCCGGCCGGCTCAAATGACCACGG
>JAEYTQ010000004.1 GCA_023433965.1 Pseudomonadota bacterium
GGCACCTCGGTAGCGCTCTCAACACGGCACGGCCGCCGGCCCCCTGGAGTAACCGCCTGCCGGCTCACCCCTTCTGCCGAACCGATGCATGTGGCCTGTTAGCCCGAAACCAGATCGCAAGAGGCGCCGCTCTTGTGCTCGCAAAGCAGGACGTAGGGATCCTGCAACACGGCGTCCATGCGGACGGGCCCGTGACGTAGGGCGGGTTCCACTAAGGTAACGTCCGTAGCCCCTCGCGGTGCCGAGTTCAACGCCTAGGTCGGAAGCCGGTTGCCTGAGCGATAGTCTCTGGACCAGCGTCACCAGCGTCGTCGCTCTGCGAAGAGGAAACTTGTGCATTGAATTGCCCCATCGGACCTGTACGGACCATAAGTGCAAATGCTTGATACCGTCGCTCGACATCCTCCCTGTCGCTGGCCGAGGCAATCGCTCGACGCGCGTCCGCAAGGACGAGGTCAGCATGATGGGAAAGGGCCACGAGCCGCGCCGGCTCTCGTTCACAGCTTGCGACTTGCGTCAAGACATCGATCAGCCGGATCGATATTGCCGGGTGAGCGGCCGCGCTTTGCCGGATCATATGGAACATGGTGTCGAGCAATTGATCATATTGCACGTGAGGTACGAGCAGGACCGGCCGATTTCCCCTTATTGAAACTCCCGTCGGAAGGTGCAGAGGAACAAGATCGCAGAGGGCCGCTCCCAGCCGGTCCAGCACCGCGAGGGCCGTGTATGGGTCATTGATGCCGGGGGATAGCGCCCGGACCGCGACCTCCACGAGCTGGCGAACCGCGAAGCGCAGATCAGAAGTGATGTTGCTGCTTCCGCCCAGCGCAGTTGCATTCCGAATGGCGGTCTCGGCGTCATCGACGGGAGGAGTAACCAAAGCAACGGTCGCTCCCGGAAAAACATAATCGCCGGGGCCGATCAACAGCCGAACGGTCACTCTGTGCTTGGCCGCCCAGGTGGCCAGGCCCTCTTCGTCGAGATGCTGGAGGTAGCCGCGCCGTGAGTCCCGCAGGGGCAGGGAGCCGATCCAATACTCCTCCGGCGGAGATTTCGGCTGCGGATCCTTGGCCGTAAGCTCATGGATAGCGGAGCGCAGGTCCTCGCTGACGAGTTCGATGACCGTCTCCACGTTGATCCGGCCGGCGACATGACCGACGAAATACACGAGCATGGCGACACAAGCGAATGCGAGCACGATCGCAACGCTCAGGGAAAGATGAGGGACGAAACCGCCCTCGGACTCCGTCCGGATACTTCTCAGCACGACGAGGGCGTAGCAGAACGTGCTGAGCAACATTCCCAGGGTGATTTGGTTGCCGCGGTCGCGGGTGAAATTGCGCAGCAGTCGCGGCCCCATCTGGCCGGCAGCCAGAGACAACGCGGCAATGGTGATCGAGAATACGGTCCCCGCAACGCCGATCGTCGCGCTGGCAACGGCGCCGAGCAGGGTACGAGCGCCAGTCGCGCCGCCATCGTAAATCCAATCCTGCAGAACGGAGAAAAAGATGGTGTCGCTCTGGTCAATATGAACGAGAGTGAAGGCGGCGACCAGGCTGGAAAGCACCATGAGCATGGGCAGCAGCCAGAATGTCTCTCCCAGATCAGCCAGCAATTTTTTGGCACGGGCGAGCATCAGTCCAGGATCCACAACGACACACCAACTCAATTCCAATCTGTATGGAAAGTTGCAGCAAACGGATGCTGTGCTTCATCCCGTTTTCGTGTCGGTCGGGAGACGGTATCCGACTGATTGCCGGAAGGGCGTGCTCCTGTTCGATCGTCAACATTCTTGTCTCCTCTGAACGTGATCTTCGAAGGAGTGGGCGCGCAGTCGGGTTGAAGGTGAACATCGTCAGGAGAAACCTGACAGGATCCAAGACGCTGGACCATTTCTTGGCACGGCAGCGAACCATTCGCTACGAGCGCCCAGAACCTCGAGCGCCTTGAGCGATTGAGGATGTACGGCAACGCTGGATGGCAGGAGCACTGGAATGCGGATCAAGAGCAGGATTCCTCTTTTAGTTCTCATGGGTGCAATCTCATGCTCTGTTCTGTCTGGCCCCGCACGGGCAGAGACGGCAACAGCAACCGCGAAGGAGCAGCCGGCCCAATCGCAGTTCGCCAACACGGTGTACGACGGATATCGAGCGTCGCGATTGCTCGGGAGCGCAGTGTTCTCCCTAAAAGGAGAGTATCTGGGAGCCGTCCGAAACCTGATCATGGCAGATAACGGGCAGATTGTTTCCTTGCTGGTCGAAGGCTTTCGAACCAGGAATGAGCCGGAGTTCATATCCCGAATTCCATTCGAGCGGGTACTGCGTCCGCTTCACCAAGGTGCCCTCGTGGCCGACTTTTCCGACCTGAGGTCACGAGAATACGGCCTCTTCACCGAGCCTGGTAACGCACAGGCCGAGCCGCACGAGTTCTCGATCTCGAAGATCATCGGAGACTATGCGCGTCTGCAGGCAGGACAAGGCTACGGCTATGTCTCCGATCTCGTCTTCGACCACGGCGGAAAGCTCGCGGCGGTCGTGATATCCCGTGAAGCGGCTGCGGGCGGAGGGACTTATGCCTTTCCCTACCCCGGCCAGACCGGGCGATGGAGCCCCAAGCTGAGCTACTACGGCCTACCGTACGTCACAGCAGATCAAGCAGACAAAGCAGGCCTGCGGCTCGATATGAAGGAGTTTCAGAATTCGTGAGGACCAATCCTTGGCCTGGCAAAGTCGGAGTACTTCTATTCTGGAGCCTTGGCCTACGGAAATGTGCTGATGCAGTCACGCTTTCGGGGGCGATGAGTTCTCCTTCCCGAAACATGGCTGCATCAGGCCGCCTCGGTTTTTCGGAGCGACGTCGCTCACCGATCTGCTGCAAGAGCGTTGTTGGAATTACCGTTTCGCATCCGCGATCCGCTCGCCGATGGCAACGCCGTTCTGTGCCGAGATCGTGGCGACCTAACCTTCTCCGCCCTGGACCGCACCGGCTTTCGCCATGGTGTGCAGCGATGGCGGCCTGTGTGCCATGATTGAGGCCCGCCGCCCCGGAAGCACTACGAAAATGTTCCAGCAATGCGTTGACTTGGCGCAATTCGAAACTCGGGTGGTGCGGTAGCTTTCGCAAGAACTGAACCTCCACCCACGAATTTGCAACAGCGCACAGCGATGGCCGAGCAGGCACTATTTCTTCCGAAGCAGGAGCATAAGGGCGGGCTCTCGGGCGCATCGGTGTGGTCAGGAATCCTCGCGCGCAAATGGCTTGTGCTTGCGATCCTCGTTCTGCTCGCCCTCGGTGCGTGGCAGGGTGCGCGCGTCTTGTTCGGGCCTGCCGTCGTGGTCGACCAGGTCGCGCGCGGTCGGTTGATCGAAACCGTGGTGGCGAGCGGGCACGTCGAGACGCCGTACCGCGTCGAGATCGGCAGCCAGATCACCGGCACCGTCGCAGAGGTTCTGGTGCAGGAAGGCGAGAGGGTCACCAAGGGGCAGCCGCTGGTCTCGCTGGAAGCACGCGAATTGAAGGCGGCCGTGATCCAGGCGGAAGGCGCGGTCGCCCAGGCCGAAGCCCGGATCAGGCAGCTCGAGGAGCTGACGCTGCCATCTGCGAAGGAGGCGCTGACGCAAGCGCAAGCGACGCTCCGGAACGCCCAGCAGACCTATGACCGCACGGCGCAGCTCGAACGCAATGGCTATGCGACCAAGGCAGCCCTCGATGAGGCGCAAAAGACGCTCGATGTCGCCCGTGCCGTGAAGCGCGCGGCGGAATTCCAGGTCTATACCGCAAGTCCCGGCGGCAGCGACTATGTCATGGCGCAGACCCAGCTCAACCAGGCGCGCGCCAATCTGGACACGGCGGAATCGCGCCTCGGCTATGCCACCATCGTGGCTCCCCGGGACGGCGTTCTCATCACCCGCAGCGTCGAGCGAGGCACCGTGGCGCAGCCGGGCAAGGCGCTGCTGGTTCTTGCGCCCTCGGGGGATCTGCAACTGGTGCTGCAGATCGACGAGCGCAATCTCGGCAAGCTCGCACTCGGACAGAGCGCGCTGGCCTCCGCGGATGCTTATCCGGACCGGCGGTTTGCCGCCAAGGTCTCCTACATCAATCCGGGCATCGACATTTCCCGCGCGACCGTCCAGGTGAAGCTGACGGTGGCGGATCCGCCGGAAGAACTGCGTCAGGACATGACCGTCTCGGTCGATATCCAGGTTGCCGCCAGGGACGATGCGAAGGTGCTCCCCGTCCGTTCGGTTCATGACGTCCTGTCCGGACAGCCCTGGGTTCTGACCATCGAGAGCGGCCGGGCGGTCAAGCGCCCGGTAAAGCTTGGCTTGCGCGGCAACAATAGTATCGAGATCGCCGCGGGGCTTGACGCCGGCGACGTTGCCATCCCGCAAAGCTCCGGCGTAGCGGCCGGACAGCGGGTGCGGGCCGTCCTGCCATGAATCGCTGGCTGCCATTCGAATGGATCGCCGCGGTGCGCTTCCTGCGCGAGGGGCGACTGCAGACCATCTTCATCATCGGCGGCATTTCAATCGGCGTCGGCGTCATCGTCTTCATGTCGGCGATGCTCGCAGGCATGGAGGCAAACTTCATCAGGCGCGTGCTGACGTCGCAGCCGCAGATCCAGCTCCTCACGCCGGATCAGGTCGCGCGCCCCTTGCGCAGCGCCGCCGGCGAGATCGAGGACGCGGTGGTGCAACGGCCGAGCCAGCGGGTGATATCGATCGACCAGTGGCCGAAGATCCGGGACCAGATGCTCGCAATGCCGGAGATCACCGCGGTCTCACCCACCATCACCGGATCCGCGCTCGCCATCCGCGGCGACGCCAGCCGGGCGGTGACGTTGACCGGAATCGAGCCGGACACGTATTTCAACATCGTCAAGGTGCCGGATTACATCGTCGCCGGCAACGCGCGGCTGACCAGCGAGGACATCATCATCGGCACCGAGCTTGCCAAGAACCTCGGCGCCACCGTGGGCGACAAGCTGAACCTTCAGGCGGCGAGCTCTGCCAACCGGGTGTTGACGATCTCCGGGCTGGTCGATTTCGGCAACAAGGGGGCCAATCAGCGGGTGGCCTTCGTCGCATTGCGAACCGGACAATCTCTGCTCGGCATGATCGGCGGCGTCACCACCATCGATCTGACGATCAAGGACATCTATGCCGCCGAAACCATCGCCAGGCGAATCCAGGCCGCGACGGCCGTCGAGGCCGACAGCTGGATCGCCACCAATGCGCAGTTCTTCACCGCGGTCCAGGCGCAGATCTACACCAACACCTTGATCCGCGTGTTCGTCGGCCTGTCGGTGGCCTTTGGCATTGCCGCGGTGCTCATCGTCTCGGTGATCCAGCGCTCCAAGGATATCGGCATCCTCAGGGCGATGGGGACCTCGCGCGGCCAGATCCTGCGGGTGTTCCTGCTCCAGGGCGGGCTGCTCGGCTTTGTCGGCTCGCTGTTCGGCGCGACGATGGGCGCCCTTGCGCTGATCTATTGGCACGCCGTTGCCCGCCAGGCGGATGGAAGCGAGTTCTTTCCGCTGATCCTGGAGCGGCGTCTCTTCGTCTATACGGCGGTGCTCGCCACGGTCACCGGGCTGTTGGCTGCGATGGCGCCGGCGCTGCGCGCCGCGAAGCTCGATCCGGTGGTGGCGATCCGTGGCTGACGCGATCCTGAAG
>JAEYTQ010000077.1 GCA_023433965.1 Pseudomonadota bacterium
ATCTTGCCGTCCTTGGCGTCCGGCGAGACCGCGAGCAGCGCGAGGAAGAACAGGAACGCGATCACCTGGAGCGCCTTGAACAGCATGACGCCGAGCGGATCGAACGGCTCCTCGCGCGGATAGAGACCAAAATCGTCCATCATGACCGCGCACCGGAACCTTTGCGCTCCAGCACCGGGGTCACATAGGTCTCGGTCAGCACCACGGCATCCGAGATTACATGCTGCGTCGCGGAGTCCAGCATGTAGTACTGGATCCGGACCAGGATGGAGCCGACGAGGCCGGCGAGCGTCGTGTACATGGCAACGGCCATGCCGTCGCTCATCAGGCCCATCGACGAGCGCATCGCGACCTTGTCGGCGGCATCCAGGCCCGCGATCGGCGCCAGCATGATGATGAAGCCGATGATGGTGCCGAGCAGGCCGAGCTTCATCAGCGTATCCGACACGAAGGCCCCGAATCCGTTGGAGCCGCGCAGGCGGTCGGCGAGCGTCCGCAGCAGCAGCGTCTGGTCGACCGGGCGATAGTCCTGCGCGGCCGCTTTGGTCACCAGGCTCTGGATATGGTCGCGCACCAATCCGCCCGGCAGCACCGCCGCGCTCGCATCCAGCGCCTTGCTGCCGTCCGGTGCCGCCAGCACGGAGCGGCAGCGCCGCGCCGCGGCCCCTTCCCGCGCGATGGCCCGGGTCCGCAGGAAGCAGTGGCCGCAGGTGACGACGTAGAGCGCCGCGATCACCGCTGAAATGTAGGTGCGGTCCGAGGTCAGCATCAAGTGGATCAGGCCGAACCGCCACAGCAACACCCCGGCGAAGATCGAAAGCCCGGTGAAGATCATCCAGAACAGCAGCGCGCTGCGCTCGGATGGATCGGCGGCCTGGCTCGCGATTGGTCCAATCGTCATCGAACTCATGCTGCACCGCTCCTGGATTGCAGGGGTTGGCCTGCAACGATTCCACCCGATTAGATCAAAGCCGCCGTTTCCGGTCCAAAGACCCATGCCCAAGCCGGCTTGGGAAATTTGCCCGAGCTGCAATCCTGCCGCTCCCTGCAATTGGCAAGGCGCGACGGCGTTGTTAGGCTGACCTTATCAAACGTCGGGGGTGATCGCATGCGCCTCGTGCTTCAGCTTGTCGCCCGTCTGCTGCTCATCGTCGCGCTCTGCCTCGGAGCCGCAACGGTGTGGGCCACATTCGACGCCTATCGCAGCGTCGACCGGGCGACCGCCGCCTCGGCGCAGCGGGTCGCGCAGGCGCTTCAGGCGCTGTATTGGCGCGAGCTCTTGTTGCGCAGCAGCAGAGCGCGCGAGCATCTTCTGCCCGTTCCGGACTGGCGCACGCTGGAGACGATGAAGCTGATCTCGCCTGGCGTCTGCGTCGAGTTCCAACCCGCCGCGGCCTTCGAGAAGCCGCTCTGCGGGCAGAGCGAGGGGCTGGGCAAGACGCCACCGCGCTGGTTCGCCGCCATCGTGCCCACCTTCCTCGGCAGCCACGCCGAGGCGGTACGGCCCATCAGCCCTAGGGCCGCGTCTGCCGGCACAGTCGTTGCGACGCCCGATGCGGCCGCCGCGATCTCGCTCGCCTGGGAGTACATCCTCAACGTCATCGACGTCGCGCTGCTGATGGCGGCGGCGATCGCCCTGCTCGCCTCGCTCGCCATCGCGCACGCGCTTGCGCCGGCGCGCGCGATCGTCACCGCGCTGCAACGCATGGCGCGCGGTCAATATCACACGAAACTGCCGCGCTTCCGCTCGATGGAGCTGGCGATGATCGGCAGCGCCGTCGGCGAGCTCGGCAGCCGGCTGGAGGAAGCCACCGAGCAGCGCGCGGCGCTGGCGCGGCGCCTGATCGAGATCCGCGACGACGAACGCCGCGCCCTGGCCCGCGAGCTGCACGACGAATTCGGGCAGAATCTCTCCGCCATCCTCGCCTTTGCCAACACCATCGAGACGGCGAGCAGGAAGCACACCAAGGACGACGGGATCGCGCAGGACGCGCGCATGATCTCGCAGGCGACGCACCATCTGATGGCCTCGCTGCGCGATGCGCTCGAGCGGCTGCGCAATCCGCTGCCCGAGGAGCTCGGGCTCGAAGCCAGCCTCGTCAATCTCGTCGACAGCTGGCGCTCGCACAGTACGGCGCGGCCGGCAATCCAGCTCGACCTCAGGGGCGATCTCACCGACATCAGCGGCCCGGCCGCAACCACGGCCTATCGCGTCGCGCAGGAATGCCTCACCAACGCGCTGCGTCACAGCGCGGCGCGCAAGATTTCGCTACGCGTCGAGCGGCGCGCGGGCGAGGATGATGCGCTACTGATCCGCGTCGAGGACGACGGCGGCGGCGATGCCGAACGCGTGGCGCAATCGGCCGGCTTCGGCCTGACCGGCATCCGCGAGCGCGTCACGGCCGCCGGCGGATCGCTGTCGATCCTGCCCGCGAACCGCGGCCTCAGCGTCGCCGCCACCATTCCCCTCGCCGCGTGAGGCCGGTATGATCGAGGTCGCAGCAACAGGCATCTCGGTGCTGCTGGTCGACGACCACCCGATCGTCCGGCAGGGCTATCGGCGCGTACTGGAAAGCCAGGGCGATCTGCATGTCGTGGCGGAAGCCGACAACGCCGCGGACGCCTACGGCGCCTTCAAGACCCACGACCCCGACGTCGTCGTGCTCGATATCTCGATGCCGGGCGCGAGCGGGCTGGAGGCGATCCGCAACATCCGCGCGCGCAGCCCGCGGGCGCGGATCCTCGTCTTCACCATGCACAACGAAGCCGTGCTGGTGAAGGCCGCCTTCGGCGCAGGCGCGAGCGGCTTCGTCACCAAGAGCAGCGAGCCATCCGCCGTCGTGAACGCAGTCCGCAGCGTCGCCCGCGGCGAGCGCGCCATGAGCGACGACATCGCGCATATTCTGGCCGAGGACAGCCTGTCGACGGGTTCAGTGCTGGACCAGTTGGGCGAGCGCGAGATCGAGATCCTGCGCCAGTTCGCGGGGGGCGCGACCACGGAAGAGATCGCCGCCCACCTCAATCTCAGCGTCAAGACGGTGCAGAACTATCACTACCTGATCAAGTCGAAGACCGGCGCGCGCACCGATGCGCAGCTGGTGCGGCTCGCCGCGACCTGTGGGCTGACGAGGATCTAGCAGCCAAGCTGCCGCACTGCCGACCGTCGAAGCTCCCCATCTGCTGACGAAATAGGAACGGTTCCGATCCGGCGCCGGTTGGTACGGCAGAGAAGGAGTAAAGGGTCATGAGTAAGGGTCACCACAAAGCAGTCGACCATCCCCCGATCATCACGGTAGGCGAGCTCATCGACGAACTTTGCCGCCTGCCGGACACGGCCGTCGTCCACTTTCGCTGCCCGATGTTCGATCAGGAGCTGACATTCTACCGGCTTCGAAAGCGGTCGAAGGATTCAGTCGAGATCGCGGTCAATGCCTATCCGGACAGTCCGCCGGTGGTGCCGTCGTTGCGCGACGGGGCCCTTCTTCACAAGGCAAGAGGCTGACCGGCCGCGCGGCGGCTGGGTTTTGGCCTCAGGCCGTCTTCAAGCCGCGCAGCAGCAGCGCCAGCATCGCATCGAGGCGCGCGGAGAGATCGGCGTCCTTCCACTCGTCGGCATGGGCGGGATGGTGGAAGCGGACGGTCGCATCGAAGATCGCGCGCGCGGTCGCCTTCACGTCGCCAACGGCGAATTCGCCCTGCTTGACGCCGTCGGTCAGGATCGCCGCGTTCTGGTCGATCATGGTGTCCTTGTGGCATTTGACGGCCGCACAGGCCTCGCGCGCCAGGGTCAGATAAGTCTCGAACATCTCGGGGTCGTCGAGAACGCGCGAACGCTTGGCGGCGAACAGCGTCCGCAGCCAACGGTCGAGCCGCGCGGGCGCAGGCCCCTGCTCCTCCGTGATCGCGCGGAGCGGCGCGTCGATCCGATCGAGCCAGCGTTTGGCAACGGCTTCGCGGAGCGAAGCCTTGCTGGGGAAATGGCGATAGACGCTGCCGTGGCTCACATCGAGCGCACGGGCAACGTCGACCACGGTGGCCTTGGCCAGCCCGAAACGCCTGAGCACGTCCTCGGTGACTTCGAGGATCCGCTCCGGCGTCAAGACAACGGCTTCATTCATGCCAGCACCATATTCCCGTTCAGGGCTCAGTTACTCCGGCAGTAGGGCCGCTTCCGAAGCGCCCTGGCCGGTCGGTTCGGAAAGCCTATGCCTTAATGCGGCAGTTTTGCAGCCTGCGCCGCGATCTGGCGCGCCACCAGCAAATTGAGCCAGTGCCCAATCACGCCGGTGAAATTGAGGATTTCGGTCGTCATCGTCCAAGTCTCCATTCGTCCACGGTCCCCGTTCTTCAATTCGCCCTTCGATCCGCTTCGGATGTCGGGCTCCCCGGGGCTTGTCGCGGGACGCCCAATCGGAACGTCCGGGAACGGATATACACGTCTCGCTGACAGATTTCAATATCTGTCAGTCAATGATCCGTGATTGACAGCTCATTTTTGCGGCCGGCCGACCACCCTGCCGCCGGGTTCGGTGGACAGCCCGGCGCTTCCGCACTCTCGCGGCCCAGATCGTTTGTTTCGCCCTGCCCGCTCTGTTACATCACGGCGTAAAAAGCATTTTGGCCGGCGCCGCCACTCGGATCGCCCGCCCACCTTCCTGGAGCCGTCCGATGATTCCCCGCTATACCCGCCCCGAAATGGCCTCGATTTGGGAACCGCAGACCCGGTTCAAGATCTGGTTCGAGATCGAGGCGCATGCGGCGGACGCCCTGGCCGAACTCGGGACCATCCCCAAGGACGCCGCCAAGACGGTCTGGGCCAAGGCCAAGGACGCCATCTTCGACGTCGCGCGCATCGACGAGATCGAGCGCGAGACCAAGCACGATGTCATCGCCTTCCTCACCCATCTTGCCGAGATCGTCGGCCCCGAGGCCCGCTTCGTGCACCAGGGCATGACCTCCTCCGACGTGCTCGACACCTGCCTCAACGTCCAGCTCACCCGCGCCGCCGACCTGTTGCTCGCCGACCTCGACAAGGTGCTGGCTGCGCTGAAGAAGCGCGCCTTCGAGCACAAGATGACGCCGACCATCGGCCGCAGCCACGGCATCCATGCCGAGCCCGTGACCTTCGGCCTCAAGCTCGCTTACGCCTATGCCGAGTTCACGCGTGCCAAGGAGCGCCTGATCGCGGCGCGCAAGGAAGTCGCGACCTGCGCCATCTCCGGCGCCGTCGGCACCTTCGCGCAGATCGACCCGCGGGTCGAAGCGCACGTCGCAAAGGCCATGGGCCTCGTGCCGGAGCCGATCTCGACCCAGGTGATTCCGCGCGACCGCCACGCGATGTATTTCTCCACCCTCGGTGTGATCGCCTCCTCGATCGAGCGCATCGCAGTGGAGATCCGCCACATGCAGCGCACCGAGGTGCTGGAGGCCGAAGAGTTCTTCTCCGAGGGGCAGAAGGGCTCTTCCGCCATGCCGCACAAGCGGAATCCGGTGCTGTCGGAAAACCTCACTGGCCTCTCCCGCATGGTGCGCGCCTATGTGACGCCGGCGCTGGAGAACGTCGTGCTCTGGCACGAGCGCGACATCTCGCACTCCTCCGCCGAGCGTATGATGGGTCCGGACGCCACGGTGACGCTCGACTTCGCGCTGGTGCGCCTCGCCGGCCTGATCGACAAGCTCCTGGTCTACCCCGCCAACATGCAGAAGAACCTCGACCGCCTCGGCGGCCTCGTGCATTCGCAGCGCGTGCTGCTGGCACTGACGCAGAAGGGCGCGAGCCGCGAGGACGCCTACAAGCTGGTGCAGCGCAACGCCATGCCGGTCTGGCGCGGC
>JAEYTQ010000275.1 GCA_023433965.1 Pseudomonadota bacterium
ATTGCTGGCGACCTCGGATGCGGCCTGGGACAAGGTCACGCCGCTCACGGGCACGACCGATCCTGCGCTGCTCAAGACCTACCGCGACCGCTATCGCGATGGTATCCCGCGCCGAAGCATCGATGAAGAGGAAAAGGACGCACGCGTGCTCTACCGCGTGCTGGCCGAGATCGGCGGACGCGACCTCGTGGGACCCGCGGCCGAGCTCGATCCCGGCACCTTCTATCACGCGGTCCCCGGAGACTGAGGTGCTGCGCCTTTTCTCGTTCGCCATGTTGCTCGCGATCTGGTGGATTGCCGCGCTCCTCGTCGGCGGCGCGAAGCTGCCCTCCCCGCCGGCCGTTCTTCAGGTGATGATCGCGGAAGCATCGAGCGGTGCGCTGTTCCTGCATCTCGGCGCCACGCTGGCCCGCGTCGCACTCGCCTTCACCTTGGCGATGTCGCTCGGGAGCGCGATCGGCTACCTGATGGGTCGGGTGAAGCTCGCCGACCGGCTCGGCGATCCCTGGCTGATCCTGCTGCTCAACCTGCCCGCATTGGTGGTGATCGTGCTGGCCTATATCTGGGCCGGCCTCACCGAGGCCGCCGCGATCGCGGCGATCGCCATCAACAAGCTGCCGACCGCCATCGTCACCTTGCGCGAGGGTACTCGCGCACTCGACCGTTCGTTGGACGAGATGGCGAGCGTGTTCGCGATGCCGCGCTGGCGCGCCTTCCGCCACGTCGTGCTGCCGCAGCTTGCGCCCTATATCGCAGCCTCAGCCCGCTCCGGATTGTCGCTGGTGTGGAAGATCGTGCTGGTCGCCGAGCTGCTCGGACGGCCGAACGGCGTCGGCTTCGAGATCGGCGTCGCCTTCCAGCTGTTCGACACGCCGCGGCTGCTGGCCTATTCGCTGACCTTCGCCGCCGTCGTGCTCGTCATCGAAACCTTGCTGGTGCAGCCGTTCGAAGCCCGCGCAAACAGGTGGCGGCCCCGTGCGGCTTGAGGTCGAAATATCGGGCAAAACTTTCAGGAGTGCCGCGGGCGGAAGCCATCAGGTGCTGGCGCCTGTCAAATTCGTGCTTCAATCCGGCGAGGTCGGCGTGTTGATCGGCCCGTCCGGTTGCGGCAAGAGCACGATGCTGCGCATCATCCTGGGACTGGATCACGACTTTGCAGGTTCCGTCGCGCGCCCGTCGGAGGCGCGGATCGGCATGGTGTTCCAGGAGCCGCGCCTGCTGCCGTGGCGCTCGGTCGAGCAGAACGTGCGGCTGGCCGCTCCTGATGTCACCGATGCGAAACTCGCCGATCTGTTCAGAGTCCTGGAGCTGGAGGCGCATCGCGACCATTTCCCCGGCGAATTGTCGCTCGGCCTCGCGCGGCGCGTGGCGCTGGCCCGCGCCTTTGCGGTCGAGCCGGACCTGCTGGTGCTCGACGAGCCCCTCGCCTCGCTCGACGACGCGCTCGCCGGCCGCTTGCGCGATGAGATCGCAACACTGGTCGCGCGCCGGCCAGTGATGACGCTGCTCGTCACCCACAGTCTTGACGACGCGATCCGCCTCGGCGACCGGCTGTTCTTCCTGTCGCCGCGCCCCGCCCGGATCGTGCGCGAGCTTCCCATTGCTGTCCCGCGCGCCGAACGCAGCGAGGCCGAAATCGGCAGGATCCGGACGGAGCTTGCGGCCTTGCAGCTTGAATCCAAATGAAAACTCGTGGTCAACTTGGCCGGACATCGTCGAGGGAGGTTCACCAATGCTGCGTAGGCTGATTGCGATCGGCGTCCTCGTGATTGCGGTGCCCGGCGCGGCGCTCGCGCAGACGAAGGGCAAGGGCATCAGGCTCTGGAACCTGACGAGCGAGACGATTTCGGGCTTCCAGCTCTCACCCGTCGGGAAGACCGACTGGGGTCCGAACCAGTGCCTGAACGACAAGGACAAGGAGGTCGACCACGACGAGCGGTTGCGTATCACCGGCGTCGAGCCCGGCCGCTACGACGCCAAGGTCAGCTATCCCAATGCGCGGCAATGCGTCGTCCGCGACATCGAGATCAAGGCGGACGCGGTGTTCTCGATCGCGGACAAGGATCTGAAGGACTGCACCAACTAAAACATGAACCGGAAAAGCGCGAAACGGGTTCCGGGAGGATTATGCGCCAACAACAACCTCGAGCGCGATGACGACTCATTCAGATCTCATCGCGCTTTGGCGCCCTTATGCCTTGTCGTTCGGGCGCGGGTATTCACAGCGCCACCGCACCGCCTGCCATTTCGGATGCTCGCCGACCCATTGCGCAATATAAGGCGGCGCGGCCATCGCGCATTGGCGGGGCGACCCGGAATAGCGGAACACCAGATGCCGCTCTTCGCAGGTCGCAGGCGAGAGCACCGCACACACAGTCACCACCAGGTCAATCGGATTCATGCCGGGATCCTCTCGCAATGACGATGGAGATTAGCACATCGAGCTACGCCCTGAGGAGGGCGAAGTTTCAATGGCCGCAAGAGAGCTGGAACTGCCTGCGCTCGCTAGAAATTCACTCCGAATATCAGGCGCGCGTGATGCCGTTCGAAATTGACGAGGTCGAGACTGCCACCAGCGCCGGCCGGGCGACCCCAGGCCTGCATGCTCCAGCTCATGGTGAGCCGGGAGCGATCGGAGAGCTGGAAATAGGCCGTGGGCCCGACAAACAGCGCTTGGCCTGAGAACTCGCCGAGGCCGATGCCCTCATAGTGCCGGAAATAACGCATCTCGCCGCCGAGCAACACATTGGGCCGCACCCGCACCAGGCCGGCAACGGCCGCCCCGATCGTTGAGCTCTTCTCGGATACCCCTCCAACCTCGAAGCGCGCCCATTCCGGCTGGTAGATCAGGTTGAGCGCGCCGATGGCGAAATTCGGGATGAGCTCGCGGTCGATGGCGAGGGTGAATTCGGTGCCGTACGTCCGTCCTTTCGCGCCGCTCGTCTCGTCGATGCGGTCACCATGCAGTTCGGCGGCCATGGTGAGACCGAACGGCGCGCGATCGCGACTGAGCAGGCGATAGCGCAGGTCGAGCGAGGCGCCCTGGAAGTTGAACTGCCGTCGATCGTCGATATCGGGGACACCTGTGATGTCGTGCAGGCTGGCGGTGCCGCCGACCTCGATGCGGAGATTCGGCAGCGGCACCACTTCGATCTCGATCTCGTGCTCGAGGGCGCGATAGGCCACCCCACCTTTGCCGAAGCGCCCGGTGGTCTGGGTTTGGAATTCGCGCTCGCCGACATTGCCGATATCGGTGCCGATCATGAAGCCGAAGATGTGTTCGGTATCGAAGCCCTCCTCGGCGCTGGCGCACGCTGGTGCGAGCACGGCCATACACGCAAGCGCCACCCCGAAATTTTGAGCCCCGATGCGCATCCCAATCCCGAAGGCGTGCACCGCCTGATGCGGCGCCGACCAGCGATCAGCGTAACACACCTGCGAAAACGCGATGGAGATTTTGACGAAGGGATTGAAGCGGCCCACGTGCGGCTTGGTGTCAGCGACAGAGCGAGGCTCGACGGCAGCACGCGATGATCCGACACTGCCACGGCTGCGAGGGCGATCGCCATCGAGCCGCGGCAGGTCGTCGGTCTTACTTGCGCGAAGCGCAGGCGTACATGTTAATTTCCATGCCGACCGGCACTTCCACGATCTTCGGAGCTTTCCAAGCCATTCGGGTCTCCCAAGGTATTGAGCGCGACATCGCGCGGCGAAAAACCTAGGGCTGCGTCAGATGCAGTTCAAGCCTGGATTCGATCGCCCAACACGTCTGTGTCGATTCTTCGCGGCCGCATTTCGCTCTCGGACAAAGCCACTTCCCTCTTGGTCAAGCACAGACGTGAGGGACAGGACTTCGCTCGATACCCGCGTCGAATCACGTGACGATGCCGCGCCGTCAGCAGTCCTTGCCCGCCGCTTGCGGGTTGGGCTTAGCACCCTCCGCCCGCTCCGCTGCGGTCGGCTGGCTCTGCATTTGCCGCTGCGCGTCTTCGGACGAGGCGGCTGCGCCGCTGCTGGCGCGGTTCATCGTGCTGGTCGGCGGATGCTGACCCGTTTCGCCGGACGAATTCTGCGACTGCGCCGAACCGACCGTGACCGGACCGGAACCGGCATCCTTGTCGGTGCTGGCGCTGCCGGTGTTGCACGGGCCCGCGACGGCGACGCCCGCGCTCAACGTCAGGATCGCACAGGCAGCAAGAACGGAACGTTTCGTGTTCATCTGCTTCTCCTCTTCTCCCGCCGCGCTGCCCCGGCGCAGAG
>JAEYTQ010000025.1 GCA_023433965.1 Pseudomonadota bacterium
CATGAGGCCGGCGTCTCCGTGCGCGGCCGGGTCGAAGGCAGCGAGGATGAGATCCCGGACGAGGAGCTCGAGGACCATATCGTGCAATGGCCGGCAACCTTGCCGAAAGCCGCCCGCCTGAAGCGACGTCCGAAGGCCTGATCCGCCGCACGCCTTTCGATCACGCGTTCGGGATGGCCCGGGGGCGGGATGCACCCATGCGCCGCGGTGCCTGCCTGGGAAAAGCTTTGCTGTCTACATTGGGCTGCATAGTACGAATCCATCGCGGCGTTGCGCCGCGTCATGACGCCCGATCGAGATGAACAAGTTCGACCGGCAGAGCGATTCTGCCGACATCCAGGCATTGCCGGACGATATAGCCGAAGAGCTGTCCCGCCTTCCGAGCGAGGTCATCAGCGTCGACGATGCGCCGTCCATCGCGCCGCCGGTGCCGCTGTCGCAGGACGAGGTCCGCACCATCGTCATCAGCCTGATGCTGACGATGTTCCTGGCCGCGCTCGACCAAACCATCGTCGCGACCGCGCTGCCGACCATCGGACGCCAGTTCCAGGATGTCTCCAATCTCTCCTGGGTGATTACCGCCTATCTGCTCGCCTCGACCGCGGTCGCGCCGGTGTTCGGCACGCTCAGTGACATCTACGGCCGCAAGGCCATGATCATCACCTCGCTCAGCCTGTTCGTCGCGGGCTCGGTGCTGTGCGCGGTCGCCCCGAACATGCCGATGCTGATTCTGGCGCGCGGCCTCCAGGGCCTCGGCGGCGGCGGCATCATGCCGGTGGTGCAGACCGTGATCTCCGACGTGGTGAGCCCGCGCGAGCGCGGGCAATACCAGGCCTATTTCTCCAGCGTCTGGATGGTCGGCGGCATTCTCGGCCCCGTCATCGGCGGCGTGTTCGCCGAGCATCTGCACTGGTCGATGATCTTCTGGATCAACCTGCCGCTTTCGGCCGCCGCGATCGCGCTTCTGCTGCCGAAGATGAAGAAGATCCCGGTGTTCCACCGCAAGCGCAAGGTCGACTGGCTCGGCGGTGTGTTGCTGATGGCTTCTGCCGTGGTCTTCATGCTGGTGCTGACCTGGGGCGGCACGCGCTACCCCTGGCTGTCGCCGACCGTGCTCGCGATGGTCGGTGGCGCGGTTGCGCTCGCCGTCAGCTTCGTCTGGCACGCCCGCCGCGCCGACGAGCCGTTCCTGCCGCTGCCGCTGATCGGCGGTCGCGTCGTGCCGTTCGGGCTGATGGCAGGCGGTTGCGCCCTCGGCGCGATCACGGGCCTCACGGTTCAGCTGCCGCTTTACTACGAGTCCGTCTATCGCCTCAGCGCCAGCGAGGCGGGGCTTGCGTTGATCCCGCTGGCGGCCGTCTCGACGCTCGGCGCGGCCATCGCCGGCCGTACCATGGCGCGGGCCAAGCACTACAAGCGCGTCGCCATCATCGGCACGTCCTGGGCCGCGCTGTGCGGCCTCGGCCTCACCTTCGCGACGCTGCCGCTATGGGGCCTGCTGACGCTGATGGCCGCGTTTGCTCTCGGCCTCGGTACCACCTTTCCGGTCTGCGTCGTCTCGGTGCAGAATTCGGTCGCCCGGCCGCAGGTGGGGACCATCACCGGGGCGCTCAATTTCTTTCGTTCGCTGATGTCCTCCTTCACCGTCGCGGCCTTCGCCGCCATTTTGCTGATCGCGCTCGGAGCCGACATTCCGCTCGCCGGCGAGCACCACGTCGCAGGCAGCATCCCTGCCATTCCCGCCGAGGACATGCGGCATGCGTTCCGCTACGTCTTTGGCGCCGCCACAGCGCTGATGACGGGTGCAGCGCTGTGCCTCATCGCGATGGAGGAGCGGCCGCTGGCCGGCCCCACCGTGACCAAGCACGTCGAGATGGCGGAGTGAGCGGCTCCGCCGGCCGCGCATGATCCTCGGAACGCCGCGGCTTTTCCGGATCAGGCCTAGCCGCCGCGATCGGGATCGTCATTTCCTTCACTCGTCGTCTGTCGCGCTTTTGCCGAAAGCTTTCCTTTCAGCCGGGCGAGCGTCTCGGCCGACCAGTCACGGACATCGGTCACCGCGACCCAGGCGTCGACGTAATGCTCGGGTGCGTAGACATGGCCAAACCCCATCGGCGTATGGGTCGCGACCGCCATGTCGAGAGCAAGCTGCAGCATGGTGACGATGGGATACCATCGCAGCTCAGGTGAGACGTCCGGCCCGCGCGGCACCGCCATCCAGGCCGGCGCCCGGTAGGCGTCGCTGTAGGAAAAGAACGTGATCGCGTCGCTGGCATATTGCAGGTACACGACGCGCATCGGCCCCCAAGGCGCATCTGCCGGCACCGTCGATCCGTTCTGGTTCATGAAGCGGACGAAACGGCCGTCGCGGAATTCCGGCAGCCAGGCCGGCGTGCCCGGGTTGCGGTTCGCGGTGATCGAGCGCCAGATTCGGCTTTCGAACGGCGGCCCGCTCCAGAGCGCGCCTGCGATCGGATCACCGATCGTCTCGAACAACTCCCCAGATTTTTCCGAGTTCATGGCGCCGAGGCTGAGCCCGTGCAGATAGAGCTGTGGCCGGCCGTCCTTCGGCAGCGTCGTCCAGTAGCCATAGATTTCAGCGAACAGCGCACGCGAGGCCTCCGCTCCGTATTCCGGCTGGAAGAGCAGCGACAGCGGGCTGTTGAGATAAGAGTACTGCATCGCCACGCTCGCGACATCGCCATGGTGGAGGCATTCGACGGTGTCCATCGCGGCCGGATCGATCCAGCCGGTTCCGGTCGGCGTGATCACGACCAGGACCTTGCGCTCGAAGCCGCGCTGGCGCTTCAACTCGTCGAGCGCGAGCCTGGCGCGCGCCCGCGGCGTGTCGCGGCCGGCGAGCCCTACATAGACGCGCACGGGATCCTGCGCGGGCCGCCCCGTGAAGGCGCTAATCTCGGCTGCGGTCGGGGCCGAGGCAATGAACCGGCGCCCCATGCGTCCGAGCTCGCGCCACTTCACGAGGGAGTCTGGACTACCCGTCCGGTTCGACGCGGTCGGCTGCGGGCGCTCGGGCTCGAGCAGGATATCGAGCTCGCGAAACGAGGAGTCGAGCGCGTTGAATGCGGCGCGAACCAGGACGTTGCTGGCGATCGACCAGAACAGCAGGCCCGCGATCAGCACGCCGATGACGTTCGCGACTTTCGGCGGGATGACGTGCCGCGTGCGCGCGGCGAGAAAGCCGGCGACCAGCGCGAACAGCCGTCCCAGCACCAGCAGCGCCACGAACGTTGCCAGGGCGATGGCGCAGACCTTGAAGGGATGTGCCGTCTCGACCGGCGCCATCTTCATCACGGCGCGGATCGAGTTCTGCCATTCGGCGCTGCGCCATAGGCATAAGATGACGACGAGCAGGCAGATGACGGCGGTCAGCGCATTCGCGATCGATCGCGCGCGCGCCGACGGTTCAGGTAGTTCCAGATAGTGCCACAGCCGCCGCCACAGCACGCCGGCGAAATAGCCGATCGCAAAGCAGCCGCCGGCGAGGGCGCCTTGCGTCAGATAGCTGCGCGGGACCAGCGTCGGCGTTAGCGCGGCCGCGAAGAGCAGCGCGCCCAGCATGAGGCCGCCGCCGGACAGCGAAAGCAATTGGCGCCGAATGAACTGCGCGAGACTCTTCAACGAATCCTCCGAGGTGATGCTATCCCTTGTCGCTCCTCGTGGATCCGCTCTTCCACGATTGAATGCTGCGGCTCGTTGCCGGCATTGCTCGACGTGCAACTGCGCGCCGTAGCAATCCGGCCTCTCTCTGTCGGTAGGAAGTGGACTACGGCGTAGCCCTGCTTGCAACGGCAATCGGCAGCGCGACGTCCATGACGCGCGCTGCCTGCCTTCGCCAGAATGATCCAGCGACTACGACGTCCGCACCACCCCTGGGAGCGGAGCCGCGGCGTCTGGTTCCTTCTTGAGCGCGAACTGTGCCGCAAGCGCCAGCCCGAAGGCAAGGCTGAACGTCGTGCCGGTCGCGATGAATTGCAACTTGCTCGCGGCCCAGACCGCATCGGGTGGCGCGGTCAGCGACAACAGATTCGGAAGCATCATGAAGACCATTCCGATCGCAAACGCGAAGCAGTTCAGCAGTCGCCGCCGTAATGTCGCGACAGAATTGTCGATGTCGGGCAGATCGGAACAGGACTGTCGGTCCAGATAGTAGGAGACATAGACCGAGACGAGCGCGGGCCCCAGCCCCCATTGCAGCATTTTGAAGTAGAGGTCGGCAAACGGCAGCTGGCTCAGCGCTGGCTGGCCGAAATAGTGAACGGCGACGGTCAAGCCCGCTGGGCCCACGACGAACGACACCAGGAACGTCCAGCAATACGTTATCAGATGCGACTGAGGGGCATCGACGCTCAGCGCGCTCAGGATCCACCGCAGGAGCAGGACCACGATGATGGCCAGCCCGTAGTTGCAGAGCGCATAAAGCACCCAGGCCAGCAGCCGGTTCGGATCCTGTCTCAGAACGAGACCTTGGCCGTCGATGAGGTCATAGACGACGGCGGAAACGATGACCCCGACATAGACCGAGAAGATCAGCGCGATCGCGTAGATGATCCAGTAGCGCAAGGGATTTCCGTGAACCGATGCGCCGACGTCGATTCCGAATTCCTTGGCCTCTGCGTGCAAATTGCTCCTGGCGCCGTTGCGATAAATCAGATAGCAGGCGACCAGCCGCGCGCAATTGTCGTGAAGTTCGGCCACGGTTTGCGGGAACGTGGTCAGATCCACGCCGGCCGTGCCGGACTTCCATCGGCCCATCGTATGCGACGCCAAGGCGGATTTCTGAATGAGCTGATCGAAACCGAAGCTTTCCTCGGTGAAGAAGATCGCATCCTTTCCGGCTTCGCGGCGCTTCAGCAGCCACCATTTCATGTAGCAGATCTCCGCCCACATCCGGTCGGGCGTGGGATGGCTTTTATGAAAGTCCGCGGACGCCACCTCCGGCGCGTTCGCGATGACCTCCGCGATCGCCGGCGCAGGGACGTGCAGCGAGAACCGTATCTGGGTCATGATCTGCTTGGCGAGCTGGGGAACGCTGATCCAGATATGGATGACGTCGCGCATCATCAGCAGCACGTTCCACTCGGCCTCCTTGGTGAGCAGGTACAGGAAGACGGCGCCCATCGCGGCCACGACGATCAAGTAGGGTGGAGATTGGTCCTTGACCGCCTCGAGTATGGTGTCCGGAATTGCCGGCACCAGCGGGGCAAGCGTGATCACTTGCCGGTGCTCGTGAACGAGCAGCAGGAAGAAGACGCAGGCGAACAGGACGAAGGTCGAGCTTCCGAGCAGGTACTGCCGGCGACTGGTCATGTACTTGGGAAACGTCGGCACGTTCGCGACAGGGACGGCACGACCGAAGGCCTGCCACGCCAGTCGGGCCGCCACCGCCAGTCCCAGCAATGTGATTGCCCATTGTACCAGTTCGGGAAGCAGATCGCTGGCCGTGCTCCCTCCCTGGGCGAAGGCGGGGCCGGAGAGCAAGACTGACGTGATGACGAAGGGAACAGAGCGTGCCATTTCCGAAACTCCCCTGTTGCGATGAGGCGTAGTCTCGTACTGACGGATTCCAGGGACCCGCCCGAACGCTACGCTCAAACGTGGGGGTTGCGTGTGAGGCAGTTCACACGTGGCTCGCGGGTTGCCGAACCGGGAGCGGGCGGCCGCTCCCGGCTCTCTACAAGCGATTAGGTCCCCGGCCGCGACACCTCGGTTTCCTTGCTGGTGATGAACTCCAGCAGCACCGGGATGCCTTCCTGCGTCTTCTGGATGCCGCGCCTGATCGCCGGGACGATCTCCTCCGGCCGCGTCACCCGTTCGCCATAACCGCCGAAGGCGCGCGCCATGGCGGCGTAGTCGCCCGAGATGTCGGTCGAGCGATATTTTTCGGTCGAGACCGGCATCACCTTCAACTCGATGGCCATGGAGAAATTGTTGAGCAGGATCGACATGATCGGAATGCGCTCGCGGACCGCGGTCTCGAAGTCCATGCCTGTGAAGCCGATGGCCGCATCGCCCCAGACGTTGTTGCAGAGCTTGTCGGGCTTTGCGAGCTTGGCCCCCATCGCGAGGCCGAGGCCATAACCGAGCTGGGTCGTCTTGCCCCAGCCGAGGTAGGTGAGGGGTTTCGTCGACTTCCAGAATGGCGAGAGCTGGTCGCGTGGGCTGCCGGCATCGTGGGTGATGATGGTGTTGTCGATGTCGACGGTATGCTGAAGGTCCCACAGCACGCGGTAGGGGCTGAGCGGCGCCTCGTTGCTGGTGAGCTTCGGCATCCATTTCGCCAGCCACTCCTTGTGCGAGGCCGCGATCTCGGCCGCAACAGTCGAGGCATCACGATCCGACGTGACGGTCCTGTCGATCTCCTCCAGCAGCGCGTCGAGCACGAGTCCGGCATCGCCGACGAGGCCGATCGTGGCCTCCACGTCCTTGTTGAGGTGGTTGGGATCGAGCGTGGAATGGATGATGGTCTTGCCCTTCGGCATCGCAATGCCGAAGTTCGTTTCGGTGAACGAGCAGCCGATCCCGAGGATGACGTCGGCCTCGGCGAGGAACTTCGGCACCGCGCGCGGCACCGC
>JAEYTQ010000314.1 GCA_023433965.1 Pseudomonadota bacterium
GTACGTTCCCACGCGTTACTCACCCGTCTGCCGCTGACGTATTGCTACGCCCGCTCGACTTGCATGTGTTAAGCCTGCCGCCAGCGTTCGCTCTGAGCCAGGATCAAACTCTCAAGTTGGACTTGAACTTTGAACCGGCTGATCACAACGTTTGACGAGGTCCCACCATTTTTCCGACGACCGAAGCCGCCGAGCTGCCTGCGATTCACATCGCTGGCAACGATCGTGTTTCCTTTAAAACGTGTACCGCCGAAGTCTTTCGTCCGGTCTCGATCAGAGAAGCCGAAGCTTCCCGGAAGCGAGACCCGCAAGGACTCCGCCGTCCACGTTTCTCTTTCTTCATCTTCACTTGTCAAACAGCCCGGGACCGTGGAGGTCCCAACCTTCCGTGGAGGAAGGGTTCCGACACCCTTACCGACGATGAATGACTCCAACCGACTGGTGTCGATTGTTGTGTCACTCAACAAGGTGAGGAGCATCAGTGGCGCGTCCGCTCGCCTTGGTCAGTGACCCGGCGGCGCCGCGCTCAGTGGTTGGGGTTATAGGCCCCGCCTTCCGGGCTGTCAACGCCAATCGTCAACAAATCGTCGCACAGTGGAATGGCAGGAAAAATCACGTGTTTAGAGTGGCTTAACGGCCCGTGGAGCGCGACCGTCGGGCTCGGTCGACGAAAAAGCTGAAAAAAAGTTTGGGTCCCCGAGGGCTCCCGAGGGACGCTGGAGAGGCTCTTGGGGCGGGCTGCGGCGCCGCGCCGGTGACGTCCCTGGCGCCATCCCGTTGAGGAAGCTTTTTCCATATTTGGCGCCGTACTTGAGCCACAATCCCGCGGCGTTCTGGTAAGAGACAAGCTTGAATCGCGGGATGCCTGTGGGGGCTGCCGGCGATTTTCATGGGGTCAGAGGAAGGCGATCTTGCAAATGACGCGACCTTCCTTCGACATTCGAAAGACATCGAGAGCGCTTCACCCGTCCAGCTGTTCGTAATTTCGGCCGGCCCCATCAAGGGGCTTTCTGGGCACGGACGGTTGTGCGGCTTGCCTTTTCCGGCGATCCCCGTTCAAGAGGGCACCCGGGGACAGGTTCGAGACGAGCACTTGGGTCGTTGAATTGGGGGACTTGGGTTGAACCACAGGACGTCACGCGGCGCTTACGGGCGTGAGACCGGGATCATCGATCTCGGCCACGAGCCGCCGCTGTCGGTCGACGGTTCCGAAGCCGCCGTGATCGACCGCCGTCGCGTCTCGGTGCAATGGTTCAGCGGGACAATCTTGACCGGACTCTGCGGCGCAGCCCTCATCGGCGGCGCCGTTTTCGCATCGCTCGACGGCGAGATGACGTTCGCCAAGGTGCCGGAGCGGGTCGAAGGCGCGCTGCGCGGTGCGTTCGGCGCCGCCGATCGCGCCGCCACGCTGCACAAGAGCGACCGACTACCGCCGCCGAGCGAATCCAGCGCCTCGCGCAACGTCATGCGCGTCTCGACCGTCGCGCGCGTCGGCAACCGCGACGTGATGCGGGTGCGTCCGTTCGTGCGGATCGCCGGCAATCTGTCGATGACGACGAGCGATCTGTCGGCGAAGATCCCGCCGTTCAACGCCCAACGCCTGCTCACCGACGTCGGCTCCGATTCCAAGACGGCGTCGGAAGATCCCAACAATCCCGAAGCCGTCGAGCCCGACGCGGAAGTGTCCTTCGTCACCAAGGACCTGTCGCCGGTGCTGCCGAAGGCCAAGATTTCCGCGGTGGTGGCGCTCGACGACATCCTGATGCGGGTGCGCGACGCCGCCAATTGGCGTGGCAATGGCGGGGTGCGCTACGCATCGCTCGCCAATGCCGCCGCCGACGTCTCCGGCGCGACCGGCGCGTCCGACATCAGAAGCGCCTACGCGCCCGAAGGATCCTCGTCTGATCCCTATGCCGGCTTCGAGACGCGCGTGGTGCCGGAAAACGTCACGCTGCTGCCCAAGACCAAGGAGCAGATCACCGGCGGCAATCCCAACGGCGAACGCGTCCACCTGGTCAGGAAGGGCGACAGCGTCGCCGGCGTGCTGCGCGACCTCGGCGCCACCGCCGACGAGATCAAGGCGATCACCGCAACGCTCGGCCCGCGCGGCCGCGACGGCGGCCTCAAGGAAGGCGAGAAGCTCCGCATCCTGATGGCGCCCGCAAGCCCCGGCGCGCGCCTGCAACCCTACCGTGTCGTCATCGCCAACGAGACCATGGTCGAGGCGATCGCGGCGCTGTCCGACCTCGGCAGATACGTCGCCGTCGACGTCTCCAGCATGAACACCGTGGCGGACGCCGCGGCGAACGCCAGCAGCGACGACGACGACGATGATGACGGTTCCGGGGTGCGGCTCTACCAGAGCATCTACGAGACCGCGATGCGCAACAAGGTCCCGATGCCCGTCATCGAGGACATGATCAAGATCTATTCCTACGACGTCGATTTCCAGCGCAAGGTGCAGCCCGGCGATTCCTTCGACGTGTTCTACGCCGGCGAGGACGAGGGCGTGACCTCGATCGAAAAGAACGAGGTGCTGTTCGCCTCGCTCACCGTCGGCGGCGAAACCAAGAAATACTACCGCTACCAGAGCCCCGACGATGGCCTCGTCGATTATTACGACGACACAGGCAAGAGCGCGAAGAAGTTCCTGGTCCGAAAGCCCGTCAACAACGCCATCATGCGCTCCGGTTTCGGCGGCCGCCGCCATCCGATCCTCGGCTACGTGAAGATGCACACCGGCGTCGACTGGTCGACCAGCTACGGCACGCCGATCTTCGCCTCCGGCAACGGCGTGATCGAGAAGGCCGGCCCCGAGGGCGGCTACGGCAAGTACATCCGCATCAAGCACGCCAACGGCTACGAGACCGCCTACGGCCACATGTCGGCCTTCGCCAAGGGCATGGAGCCCGGCAAGAAGGTGCGCCAAGGTCAGGTGATCGGCTTCGTCGGCTCCTCCGGCCTGTCGACCGGCCCGCACGTCCATTACGAGATCCTGGTCAACGGCCGCTTCGTCGACCCGATGCGCGTGAAGCTGCCGCGCGGCCGTTCGCTGGAAGGCCCGATGCTGGCAGGCTTCGAGAAGGAGCGCGACCGGCTCGACGGCATGATGAGCGGCCGCGGCGGCGTCATCGCCCGCATGTCGGACGCGACCGGCGGTCCGCTGCAGGTCACCAACCGGTAAGTCGGCAAGCGCCGATATCGAGCGACATTTTCAAACGAGATTTCAAACGATAACGCGGCACAGCGCAGGCGCACTTGGCGGCTCGCAACGTCAAGTTTCATTTGCCAAGCCGCGTGAGGGGCGAATACTTTCCTAAAAAAACGGGAGGTCTCGCCATGAAGAACAGGCTCGCCTGCGCAGCCGCCGTCGTTGCGCTGTTGTCCACCACGAGCGCATCGGCCGACGGCTGGGAGGTCACCAGGCTCGTCGCCGGCTCGGCGTTCCACGGCGTGCACGGGGTCGGTGTCGACAAGGCCGGCCGTCTGTTTGCCGGCAGCGTCGCGGGCGCGGCACTCTACGAGGTCGACATCGCCGCTGGAAGCGCCAAGGTTGCAATCCCGACACCGGTCGGAATGGCCGACGACATCGCATTCGCCCCCGACGGCACCATGGCCTGGACCGGTTTCCTCGCCGGCGATCTCTATGCGCGCAAGGGCGACGGCCCGATCAAGAAGCTCGCATCCGGCCTTCCCGGCATCAACTCACTCGCCTTCCGCAAGGACGGCCGGCTCTACGCCACCACCGTTTTCCTCGGCGATGCGCTCTATGAAATCGACGTCGAGGGCGTCAAGCCGCCGCGCCAGATCATGGAGAAGATGGGCGGCCTCAACGGCTTCGAGTTCGGCCCGGACGACAAGCTCTATGGTCCGCTCTGGTTCAAGGGCCAGGTCGCACGGGTCGACGTCGACAAGGCCGAGCTGACCGTCGTTGCCGAGGGCTTCAAGATTCCGGCCGCGGTGAACTTCGATTCCAAGGGCAACCTCTTCGTGATCGACACCGCGCTGGGCCAGCTCGTCCGGGTCGATCCCAAAACGGGCGCCAAGACCATGGTGGCGCAATTGAAGCCGTCACTGGACAACCTCGCCATCGACGCCAAGGACCGCATCTACGTCTCCAACATGGCCGACAACGGCATTCAGGAGGTCGATCCGGCGACCGGCCAGGCCAGGCAGATCATCAGCGGCAAGCTCGCGCTGCCCGGCGGTATCGGCGTCACCTCGGAGAACGGCAGGGACACGATCCACGTCGCCGACGTGTTCGCCTATCGCACCGTGGACGGTGCGACCGGCGAGGTCACCGAAAAGGCGCGCATGCACGCGGCGGGCACGACGCTCGAATATCCCATGAGCGCGACGGCGAAGGGCAACGACGTGATCCTGTCGAGCTGGTTCACCGGCACCGTGCAGGTGATCGACGGCAAGACCGGCGCGACGCGCGATATGCTGCACGGCTTCAAGGCGCCGCATGACGCTGTCGTGCTTGCCGACGGCACCATCCTCGTGGCCGAGCTCGGCACCAAGTCGCTGGTCAAGGTGAATGGTGAGCACGGCAAGGACCGTACCACGCTGATCGGCGACCTCGAGGGACCGATGGGGCTCGTTCGCGGCGCCGGCGACGAAGTCTACGTCAGCGAAGCTTTTTCCGGCGTCGTTTCCAGGATCGACAGCAAGGGCGGCAAGACGGTGCTCGCCAAGGTCCTGAAGATGCCGGAAGGCATCGCCCGCGCCAGCGACGGCCAGCTGATCGTCGCGGAGGTGGGCGCCCAGCGGCTGATCGCGATCGCCTCCGAGAGCGGCAAGATCACAGAGATCGCCGCCAATCTCCCGATCGGCCTGACCGGCGCGCCCAGCGGCCTGCCGACGCATATCCCCACGGGCGTCGCAGTCGGCGCCACGGGCGCGATCTATGTCAGCTCGGACATCGAGAACGCGATCTATAAGGTCGTAAGGAAGTAGAGCGCTTGCACGGACCTCCCCGCGGAACCGGCGCATCCGGTTCCCGGTTAGACGCAGACGGAAGCCCGACCAGCAGGAGGATCGCCCATGACGCGCCTCTCACGCGATGACGTCGTCAAAGCCGTGGACCGCGCCGACGACGTCACCATTGCCCAGATCATTGGAACCGGCGCCACCGCCGAGGAGCTCGCTGAGGCCCTGGCCTGGCTCGCCAATGACGAGCCCATGATCAACGA
>JAEYTQ010000343.1 GCA_023433965.1 Pseudomonadota bacterium
CCTACCTCGAAGGCGAGAGCCGCGCCAGCTTGTCACGGCGCTTCGGTGTGCCGGTCGGCACCATCAAGACATGGTTGCACCGAACCCTCGTGGCAATACGCAAGGATTGCCTCGCGGCATCTGCCGCGGCCTGAAATCCGGAGAAGGCGAGCATGTCCGCAGTGATCATCGAATTCCCCGAGCAGGGGGGTGAGGACAGGCTGGTCACATCGGTTGCGCGGCTCGAAGCCATTGTCAGAGAGGTGGAGCGGGTTGCGGCCGACGCTCCCGAAGCCGGGCTCGATGCCCTGCTTGCTGCCATGGAACGCATGGGCCATCAGCTGGTCGATCTCGCATGCCTGTTGCTCGACGAAGAGGCAAGAGCGCAGGCTCAGATGGCTTTCATATCCCTGACCGACAAGATCGCGGAAACCAGGGATACGTTTGACCAGCTCAGGGATGAAACTCGACCTGACTAAACTTTGCACGATTGGTCGAAATCAACTCGGCTTTACGCTCGTGAAGCAGCGCGTGCTCAGTGGGCCAGCTTCTGTGCGACGAGGTATCCGATCCAGGAACTGACGCCCGCGAGCGCAGATCCCCAGACTATGTCAACAAGCGTCAGCCCGGTCGACCAATTCCGCAAGGTCGCCTGATTGGTGAGATCATAGGTTGCGTAGGTGAAGCAGCCGAGCAGCACGCCGGACGTCAAGGCGCGCAACGCGCCTCCGTCTTGCTGCGCCGGCAGCACGGCGAACCAGATCAGACCGATCGGATACAGCAGGTAGAAGACCGCGGCGGCGGCGAGGTTGGGCTCGGTCCGCAACATATCGCCCAGCACCGGCCGGTAAAGCCGCTCGACCATGATCCTGAGCCAGACCATGTCGATTGCAACGAAGGTCCCGGCCACGGAGACATAGGTGAAGAAGAGATTCATGTTCGCCGGTCCCCGTGCAGTTGCGTCTCGCCGGTTGTCGCGCCGGCCAGCAGGTAACGCGCGAGGAGCTAGGCCGGATCACGCCCTCGCACTGACTTGCGCGGCCATGGGAAGAATGCATTGGTCCGCGCCTGATATTCCCGATACAGACCGCCGCGCGATCGCAGCATCTGCTCCTCCAGCGGCGGTATCCCCGTCACATGCACGAGGATCCAGTACATGATCGCGGGCGCTGCCAGGCTGGCCCAACCCCAGGGGTATCCGGGCGAGAGCGCGATGACCGGGTAAGCCAGCCACCCCAGCCATTCGAAGAAATAATTCGGGTGTCGCGACCATCGCCAAAGTCCGACGTCGCAGACAAGCCCGTGGTTGGATGGGGAGAGCTTGAACCGGCGCAATTGCCGGTCCGCCAATCCCTCGCCTGCGACCGCTGCCAGAATGATGGCGGCTCCGGCGTAATCCTGCAGCCGCAGTCCAGAGGCCGGCGCGTGTCCCGCGAGGAACACGGCGAATGGCAGCGGCAGCGCGACCAGCGCTTGCGATTGCAGGAAGAAGAACATTCGGCGCGGCGCATCCGCACCCCACTCACGCGCATAGTTTGCGTATCTGGGATCGTCGATCCCGGCGGCGGAGCGACGCGCGATGTGCGTCCCGAGCCGCAACGACCAAAGCAGCACCAGTCCTGCAACGAGCGCCTGGCGAGCCGGGAGGGAGCCATCAAGCGGCCATAAGGCGGCGGCCGCACCGATGAGGCCGGTCGCGTAGGACCATATCGCATCGACCCATCCGGAATTGCCGGTACGCTGCTGGACGACCCAGGCTAGTCCCATCAAGAGGCAGAAGGCGAGCGCGATGCCGCCGATCGCCTGAACGTGCACAGGAACCATGTCTTCACCGCAGTTGACATTCTATCGATACGTTCGCTGCCACAGCCGGTTTCACGTCGGACGATGCGGGTGGCGGGGGTGATCCGTACCATGGTGCCAGGCGTTTCCCTGTCGGATGTTCTTTAATGACCGTAGCTGACGGTACAGCAGTGGGGGCGACAGGGAATGCGTTTGGCCGTGATCGGGACCGGAATTGCCGGCAGTGCCGCCGCGTGGCTCCTGTCGAAACGCCATGCCGTGACGGTGTACGAGCGCGAGCTGCAGCCGGGAGGACACAGTCATACAGTTCGCGTGCAATACGACGGAGAGCCCATCGACGTCGATGTCGGCTTCATCGTGTTCAACGAGGCGAACTATCCGCAGCTGACGGCGCTGTTCGCGCATCTCGGCGTCAGCACCGTGGAGACCTGCATGAGCTTCGCCATGTCGGCTGATCATGGCCGTTTCGAATGGCGAGGCGGCGGCGAGACCCTTTTGCAGGCGGCCTGCGGCTTGTTCGCACAACCGAGCAACCTCGGATCGCCGTCATATTTTCGCATGCTCGCCGAAGTCCTGCGGTTCAACCGTCAGAGCGTGACGGACTTGCGCGCGGGCCGGCTGCACGGGCTGACGCTCGGCGACTATCTGCGTAAGGAATCGTTCGGGCCCCGCCTGTTCTCCGATTATCTCGGACCTATGGGAGCGGCGATCTGGTCGTCCTCGTCGGCCGACATCCTGTCCTTTCCGGCGGAGAACTTCGTCACCTTCTTCGACAATCACAAGCTCTTGCACCTGGACCGGCCGCGCTGGCGAACCGTCGAAGGCGGCAGCCGGCGCTATGTCGACAAGCTGACCGCTTTGTTCAAGGACAACATTCGGCTAGGCTGCGCCGTGACGTCGGTCAACCGAGCGGAGCATGGCGTGACCATCCGCGACAGTCATGGCGTTGTTGAAACCTACGATGCCGTGGTCATGGCCTGCCACAGCGATCAGGCCCTGGCGGCGCTGTCGGATGCCGACGCCCACGAACGGTCCGTCCTCGGCGCGATCAGATACGCTCCGAACACCGTCTATCTGCATCGCGATCGCAATCTCATGCCAAGGCGCCGCCAGGCATGGGCTTCCTGGAACTTCCTGCAATGGCCGCGGCAAACGGCCGTCCAGAACGACGTGGCGGTGACATATTGGATGAACCGCCTGCAGGGCATCGACGACCGCAAGCCGTTGTTCGTCAGCCTCAACCCTCCTTTCCAGCCGGCAGCCGATCTGACATTTGCGAAATTCAGCTTCGCCCATCCCCAGTACGATCAGGCTGCGTTCGCAGCGCAGCGGCGGCTCCCGGCCATTCAGGGCCGGCGCCGGACCTGGTTCTGCGGTGCATGGACCGGCTATGGCTTCCACGAGGATGGCTTGCAGGCCGGCATCTCCGTTGCCGAAGCACTCGGCTGCGACGTTCCGTGGCAGCAGCCGAACTCGTTCCTGGTCCAGGCAGCCGAGTAGCACGATGATCCCTATGAAACCGGCCAAAGCGGAGAATGCGACAGCGCCGGCCGCGCTCTACTGGGGAAAAGTGATGCACGCGCGGTGGCGGCCCGTGCAGCACCGGTTCACCTATCGCGTGATGAGCCTGTTGATCGACCTGGACCGCCTGGATGACGCACGTCGCCTGTCCTGGCTGTTCGGGATCAACCGAGCGGCCCCCTTCAGCTTCCACGAGCGCGATCATGGAGATGGCAAAGCTGCGTGCCCCAGCCAGCACGCCCGAAGGCTGGCAGCGGAGCGCGGTATCGACCTCTCGTGCGGCCGCGTTCTCCTGCTCTGCTATCCCCGGGTGCTGGGCTACGTGTTCAACCCGCTCTCGATCTACTTCTGCTTTGCGGCATCGGGAGATCTTGCGCTGTTGATCTACGAGGTCCGCAACACCTTTGGAGAGATGCATTCCTACGTCGTGCCCGTCCAGGACGCGCCCCCCGGCGGCGCAATCAGGCAGAACCAGGCGAAGGAGTTCTACGTTTCACCCTTCATGGAGATGGGAACACACTATCGCTTCAGCGTTTCTCCGCCCGGACAAAATGTGACGGTCAGAATTGTGCAGACGGGCGAGCAGGGCGCGATGTTCGCGGCAGCATTTTGCGGACGACGTCGCGCGCTGACCAGCCGCACGCTGCTCGCGGCGCTCGTCCGCCTGCCCTTCCTCACGTTCAAGGTGATCGCCGCGATACACTGGGAAGCGATGCGGCTTTGGCTGAAGGGTGTCCCTTACGTGCCCCGCTTGAAACAACGCGAGACTTGAACCATGGACCTCGCTGCCGATCGTCACTCCTTTCAGTTTGCTGGGATCCCGTTCCTTGGCCGACTGGCCCTACGGCTTGCGTCGCAACTCAAGTACGGCACCGTTCACATACGCCTTCCCGACCGGAGAATTGTGACGCTGCGTGGCGAGCTTCCGGGTCCGTCGGCCACGATCGAACTCTGCAATTACAGGTTCGCGCGCAGCCTGGTCCTGGGCGGGGACATCGGCATGGCCGAAGCTTACATACGAGGCGATTGGACCACGCCCGATCTCGCCCAGCTTCTGTACGTGTTCTGTCTCAACGAAGACCTGGTCGAGCGCGCCTTTGCCGGGAATGTCCTGGTTCGGCTCTGCCGGCGGGCACTTCATGGACTGCGCCGGAACACGCGACGGGGCTCGA
>JAEYTQ010000382.1 GCA_023433965.1 Pseudomonadota bacterium
TTTCCGGCGACAACTCGTCGAGCGCGATCCGGCTTGCCACGAAGGCAAGTCCCCAGATGATCGCCACCATGACGGCGATGAGGATGTCGGCGGGCTTCATTGTTATTCTCGGCTCTGCCCTGTCGTGCAGCCCTGTTGTTGTCCGTCTAGCCCTGCTCGCCGGCCTTCGGTTTGCGCAGCAGATACGTGCCGTGCATCGGTGCATGGTAGTCGGCCGAGACCAGGGAGAAACCGACGTCGATCAGCATCCGCTCCATCACCCAGCCAAAGGTGGAATATTCGTCGCGCATATGCGTGACGACGCTTTCACGCGAGAAGTCGTGGTTCTTGATCTGGAAGTCTGCCCATTGCTCGACGTCTCGTTCGATCGCGTCAGGCATTGCGGTGTAGACGATGTCGCGCAGATAGAAGCTCGCGCCCGGCTTCAACGCGCGATAGATCCGCGACATCGCCACGGCCTTCCAGAAATCGGGCAGATGGTGCAGCGTGAACTCGCTGACGATGAGATCATAGGATTCCGGACGGTAGGCAAAACTGAGCAGCCCGGCCGATTGGGTGCGCACGGGCGCCTTTCGGTCGCGGGCGTAGATGTCGGCGAGCGCCAGCATGGCGGGCGAAATGTCGATGGCATCGACGTCGGCGCCCATCAGCGCCGCTTCGGTCGCGAGCACGCCGTTGCCGCAGCCGATGTCGGCGATGCGCCAGCCGCGCTGGACCCCGAGCATTTTCAGGGCGGCGCGCGCCCGCAAATCGGCATCGTCCTGGGCGTCGTAGATCGAGGCCACCGCGGGCTCGATCCCCATCCGGTTCCGCTCGTTGTAGTACCAGTCGCGCGCCAGCATGGCTCACATCCCTTCAGGTCCGCGCCCGATCGCGGCAACACCGGTGCGCGACACTTCGACGAGGCCGAGCGGGCGCATCAGGTCGATAAACTGATTGATCTTGTCCGTATTGCCTGTGATCTCGAACACAAAGCTCTCGGTGGTGGCGTCGATTACCCGGGCGCGAAACGCGTCCGCGAGCCGGAGCGCCTCGACCCGGTGCTCGCCCTGCCCGCGCACCTTGACCATGGCCAGCTCGCGCTCGATCGAGCGCCGGGTCTGGGTCATGTCGACGACCTGATAGACCGGGATCATGCGGTCGAGCTGGTTCTTGATCTGTGCGATCACCATCGGCGTACCCGTGGTGACGATGGTGATGCGCGATAGATGCTTCTGGGCCTCGGTCTCCGAGACCGTGAGGCTTTCGATGTTGTAGCCGCGGCCCGAGAAAAGGCCGATGACGCGGGCGAGCACGCCCGGCTCGTTCTGCACGAGCACGGCAAGCGTGTGCGTCTCGTTGGGATCGTGCCGGTCCTCGATGAAGTAGGCGGATGCGGGCTGGTTCATTGTCGTCCCCTCTTGTCTCTCCGTCACGCCGTCGTCGGCGCGTCCGTCCCGACCCAATGGCGGAACAGGTCGAAATCGATATTGCCGCCGGACAGCACGAGACCGACGCGCTTACCCTTCAGCTTGCTCTTTTCCTGCAGCGCCGCCGCTAGCGCGGCTGCGCCGGCGCCTTCGGCGAGATTGTGCGTGTCTATCCAGTAGGCGCGGATTGCTGCCGCGACCTCGTCGTCGGTGACCTGCACGATTCGCCCAGCCCCCTTGCGGATCAGCGCGAGCGCGTTCTCGTCTGGAATGCGTGTCGCCATACCGTCGGCGCGCGTATTGCTGGTCTCAGTCGTCACGATTTTTCCGGCCGCGAACGACAGCGCATAGGACGGCGCTTCCGTCGACTGCACGCCGACGATCTCGGTCTTCAGGCCGAGCAGGTCGCGCGCCATGATGCAGCCGCAGATGCCGGAGCCCTGCCCGATCGGCACATAGAGGATATCGAGGTCGGGCGCTGCCCGGAACAGTTCGAGAGCGTAGGTGGCAACGCCAACAACGAGATCCGGGTGGAACGAGGGCACCATGTGAAGCCCGGCGAACTGCGCGCGGCGCTCGGCTTCCTCGCGTGCCGCCTGAAAGTCCTCGCCGTATTCGACGAGCTCGGCACCAAAGGCCTCCATCGCGCGGTTCTTCTCGGCCGAGTTGCCGCGCGGCACATAGATCACCGCGGGCACGCCGTGGCGGCTCGCGGCAAAGGCGAGGCTCTGACCGTGATTGCCGCGCGTCGCCGAAATGATGCCCGGTGTCTTCGGCCGCTCGCGTTTCAGCCGTTCGAGATAGACGAGGCCGCCGCGCACCTTGAAGGCACCGATCGGCGTGTGGTTCTCGTGCTTGACCACGACCTCGGTGCCGAGCCGGCCTGCGAGCAACGGCCAGGCATGCGCCGGCGTTGCCGGCACCGCCTGCCCAACGATCGCATGTGCGCGCTCGAGCTCGCTCAGGTCGAACATGGCCTCACACCAGCGCCTTGCCGCCGGCGAACGCCTTCGCGGTCGCCTCGTCATTCGCCTGCTCCGGCAACAGCATCTCGTTGTGCGCCTTGCCGGAGGGAATCATCGGGAAGCAGTTTTCGAGCGCCGCGACGCGGCAGTCGAACAGCACGGGCCGCTTGACCGAGATCATCTCCTGGATGGCGCCGTCCAGATCGCCCGGCTTGTGCACCTGAAGACCGACCGCGCCATAGGCTTCCGCGAGCTTGACGAAATCCGGCAGCGCCTCCGAATAGGAGTGCGATAGCCGGTTGCCGTGCAGCAGCTGCTGCCATTGGCGCACCATGCCCATGTACTGATTGTTCAGGATGAATATCTTGATCGGGAGCTCGTATTGCACCGCCGTCGACATCTCCTGCATCGTCATCTGCACCGAGGCGTCGCCCGCGATGTCGATGACGAGGCTGTCGGGATGGGCCACCTGCACGCCGACCGCGGCCGGCAGGCCGTAGCCCATAGTGCCGAGACCGCCCGAGGTCATCCAGCGATGCGGCTCCTCGAAGCCGTAGAACTGCGCCGCCCACATCTGATGCTGGCCGACCTCGGTCGTGATGTAGGTGTCCTTGCCGCGGGTCGCCTCGAACAGGCTCTGGATCGCGTGCTGCGGCAGGATCACGTCGTTGCTCTTCTTGTAGTAGAGCGAGTTGCGGGCGCGCCATTGCGCGATCTGCTGCCACCACGACTTGATGTCGGGCTTCTTCGCCTCCGCCCTGAACACCTGGAGGATGTCGCCGAGGACGTTGCCGCAATCGCCGATGATCGGCACGTCGACGCGGATGTTCTTGTTGATCGAGGACGGATCGATGTCGATGTGGATCTTCTTCGAGCTAGGGGAGAACGCATCGACGCGCCCGGTGATGCGGTCGTCGAAGCGCGCGCCGACGCACAGCATGACGTCGCAATCGTGCATCGCCATGTTGGCCTCGTAGGTGCCGTGCATGCCGAGCATGCCGAGCCAGTTCTTGCCCGACGCCGGATAGGCGCCGAGGCCCATCAGCGTGGAGGTGATCGGAAAGCCGGTGACCTCGACCAGCTCGCGCAGGAGCCTGGTCGCCTCGAGGCCGGAATTGATGACGCCGCCGCCGCTATAGATCACGGGGCGCTTGGCGCCCGCGAGCAGCGAGACCGCCTTGCGAATCTGCGCCGCATCGCCCTTCACGCGCGGCGCGTAGGAGCGGTGCACGTCGGACTTGCGCGGCGGATGATAGGTGCCGGTCGCGAACTGCACGTCCTTGGGAACGTCGACCAGCACCGGGCCGGGACGGCCGGAGGTCGCGACGTAGAAGGCCTCATGCAGCACCTTGGCGAGATCGTTGACGTCACGCACCAGCCAATTGTGCTTGGTGCAAGGGCGGGTGATGCCGACGGTGTCGCATTCCTGGAAGGCGTCGTTGCCGATCAGATGGGTCGGCACCTGGCCGGAGATGCAGACCAGCGGGATCGAGTCCATCAGGGCATCCGTCAGCGGCGTCACCATGTTGGTCGCGCCCGGTCCGGAGGTCACCAGCGCGACGCCCGGTTTGCCGGTCGAGCGCGCATAGCCCTCTGCGGCATGCCCCGCGCCCTGCTCGTGGCGGACCAGGATGTGCTGGACCTCGCTCTGCTGGAAGATCTCGTCATAGATCGGAAGCACCGCGCCGCCAGGATAGCCGAAAATGTCGGTCACGCCGTGATCGATGAGCGCGCGGACGATCATCGCGGCGCCGGTCATCTGGTTCGGATCGTGGCTCTTGTCGCTCATTGGCTTGCTCCGGATGCGCTGTTGTCAGCGGCTTCGTTCGTGTCGGGTTCGGGAAATAAAAAAGGCCCCGAAGA
>JAEYTQ010000399.1 GCA_023433965.1 Pseudomonadota bacterium
CGCCGTCTACACCGCGTTCGGCACGGCGATGCAGGTCGCCAAGCAGGCCGGCTCTCTGCTGCCGCCAAAGCACATCCTCAACTCCCCGACCAAGCTGATGAAGTCGGAAGGCTATGGCGCGGCTTACGAATACGACCACGACGCCCCCGACGCCTTCTCCGGCCAGGACTACTTCCCGGAAGCCCTGGGCCGCCAGACCTTCTACGACCCGCCCGAGCGCGGCTTCGAGCGCGAGATCCGGAAGCGGCTGGATTACTGGGCCAAGCTGCGGAAGGAGCGGGGCGGGAAGTAGGATCTCCTGGAAAATTACTATTTACGTAACTCGTAAATCCTGTTATGGTTGGGAATGATCGTCAGCTACCGCGACAAGCGCACGGAGCGATTTGCCGCTGGCCAGCACGTCAAGGATTTCTCGGGATTTGTCCGCCAAGCCGAGATCCGCCTCGATCGATTGGACGCGGCAACGAACTTGGCCGATTTGGCGGCATTGCCCGGCAATCGACTGGAAGCTTTTAAGGGCGATCGTGCTGGACAATTCTCAATCCGGATCAACGATCAGTGGCGGGTATGTTTCAATTGGCCGGAAGGGTCGCCTGGCCCAACTGATGTAGAGATCGTCGACTATCACTGAAGGAAGCTTATGCCCCGCACGCCCATCCATCCCGGCGAACAGCTCGCCGATGAGCTGCGCGAACTCGGCATCACGGCCGCTGAATTGTCGCGTCAAATCGATGTGCCGGTCAATCGCATCACCGGCATCATCAACGGACAGCGCGGCATCACTGCCGATACGGCGCTGCGGCTTGGTCACTGGTTTGGAACCAGCCCGCAATTCTGGATGAACCTGCAACAGCAATATGAGCTGCGGCTGGCGGAGAAGGAGGTGGGCGCGCAGGTTGCGTCGCTACCCCGCCGCGCAAATGCGCAGTCGACACGAAAGCTTGGAAAGACCGCATGAGCCGCCGCATCAAGAGAATGAACCCCAAACCTCGCGATCGCGATGAGCGCAAGGAGCCACGTCCGCATCAGGTGCGGGGTGCGAAGAAAGCCGGCCTGCATCCGGGCGGTAAACCCGGTGGCAGCAAGTCCCCGCGCTTCGCGGGCGAGCGGACTGAGCGGCGTTTGCCCAACGCTGCACACGAGAGGCCCGCGCCCGAAAAGCCGGTCGAAGCCTTGCTGCCAACCAAGGTGCAGACCGTCACCGTGACGGCCGACGAGAATAACATGCGCGTCGACCGCTTCCTCGAAGCGCGCTTTCCCGGCCTGTCGTTCTCCCACATCCAGCGCGTCGTGCGCAAAGGCGAGCTGCGTGTCGACGGCAAGCGCGTCGATAGCAAGGATCGGCTGGAAGAGGGCCAGAGCGTCCGCATTCCACCGCTCAAGCTCGACGCGCCGAAGGCGGTCGGCGAGCTTTCGGAGGCCGCGCAGAAGACTCTCAAGGCGCTGAAGGAGATGACGATCTATGAGGACGACGACGTCCTCGTCCTGAACAAGCCGGCGGGCCTTGCCGTGCAGGGCGGCTCGGGCATGACGCGGCACATCGACCAGATGCTGGAGGTGATGCGCGATGCCAAGGGCCAGAAGCCGCGCCTCGTGCACCGCATCGATCGCGAGACGTCGGGCTGTCTGCTGATCGCCAAGACGCGCTTTGCCGCCTCGCATCTGACCGGCGCGTTCCGCTCGCGCTCTGCGCGAAAGGTCTATTGGGCCTTGGTGCCCGGTTTGCCGAAGCCGAAGCAGGGCCGCATCTCGACCTTCCTGGCGAAGGAGGAGGGCGAGGACGACACCATCATGCGGATCGCCCAGCATGGCGACGAGGGCGCCAGCCACGCGGTGACCTATTATGCTGTGGTGGAGACCGCCGGCAACAAGCTGACCTGGGTGTCGCTCAAGCCGGTGACCGGCCGCACCCACCAGCTGCGCGCCCACATGGCCCATATCGGCCATCCCATCGTCGGCGATCCCAAATATTTCAACATCGAGAACTGGCAGCTGCCGGGCGGACTGCAGAACCGGCTGCATCTGCTGGCGCGCCGCATCGTCATCCCGCATCCGCGCGGCGGCGTGATCGACGCCACCGCGCCGTTGCCGCCGCATATGCAGCAGTCGTGGAACCTGCTCGGTCTCGATGCATCGAGATTTGATCCCATCGAGAACGCGCCGGAGGAATAGCGAGGTTGAACAGGGGCGGCAGGCGCACGACATGTCCCCCATGAGACCGCTCGCGATCTGCCTTGTGCTGATGGCCGCCCTGGGGCAGGCCGCCCAGGCGCAATATGTGGTGCCGGGGGCCGCGCAGCTCGCTCCGCCGGTGCCTCGGCCGCCGCCGCCGAAGATCGAGGTGCCCAAGGTTCCGCAATTCGATGCGCCGCCGCGCTACAACTACCAGCCGCTCCCGCGTCATTCCTTCAGCGATCGCGTCTCCAAATGCCTCGACGACGCTGCAGCCGCAGGACTTGGTCCAGCCGATCGCGGCACTTATGCGCGAAGTTGCGCGAACTGACCGAACGCGTTGTCGTCGTCCTGGCGAAGCGATGACGGCACAGGTAATTTGACTGTCGACAGGGACCTGATACGGCCATGCGCGAATTGTTCGAAGAAGCTGCCGGGCAACCTCCGCCGGATCCCCGGGAATCGGCGCGCGCCTCCGCGCGCACGCCGCTGTGCAGGCGCGTCTACAAGGAGGCCGGCGTCGCCGATGCCGAGGGTGGTTTCGCCATCACCCTCGATGGCAAGCCGATCCACACCCCCTCGGGCCGTCAGGTGGTGATCCCCTCGCGCGAACTCGCCGATGCGGTGGCCTCCGAATGGGCCGTGCAAGGCGAGACGATTGATCCCTTGACCATGCCGTTGACGCGGATCGCCAACAGCGTGGTCGAGGGCGTGATCGACCGGGTCGAGCTCGTCAGCGACGACCTCGCAAAATACTTCGAGACCGACCTGCTGTTCTATCGCGCCGGCCATCCCGAAGGGCTGGTCGCCCGCGAGACCGCACATTGGGATCCCGTGGTGTTTTGGGCGGCGCAGACGCTGGGGGCGCATTTCATCCTCTCCGAGGGCGTCATGCACGTGAAGCAGCCCGACGAGGCGGTCAGGGCCGCGCGCGCAGCTCTGCCCGGGGA
>JAEYTQ010000486.1 GCA_023433965.1 Pseudomonadota bacterium
CTGCTGGCGACCGGACTCGCCACTCGCATCCTGGTCGGGGTGCCGGGCGCCACCCCAGCGGTCATGGATCTGCCGTCGATGGCCAAGGTGACCAAGCTGTCGATCGAAACGTTGCAGGAGAAAGCGAAGTCGACGCCGGTGTTCGCCCCGGGTCTTTCAAATCTATCGCAAATGGGCGCGGTTCATCTGATCTGGGACGACAAGACCTCGCTCGCCGATCAGTTGGACGCGCTCCTGGCCGACATGCCGGATGGGCACGACCGGCGAGATGTGCTGGGCAGGGAACGTGGCGGCCGATTGAAGGCCGCTCAAATTGCGGAGCGCGTTCGTGACCTCGCCTTGCAATCCCGGTAGGTGCTCCGCCGGCCGTCACGATCTCGTCTACGTGGCGCCGCGCGGATGGCGTGCGATGCTGGCGAGGCGCGATGATCTCGCGGCCGAGCCGCTCGTCGTCCGCTGGGCGGAGCAGGGATGGCCGGCGATCAGCCGGCGCGCCATGCCCCACGAGCCCTCCGGCGTGACGTTGGGCCTTCCTCTGCCGCCGTCAGCGGGCAAGAAACGGCTCGCCTTCATTGTCCAGACCGACGATGTCGCCTCGATGGCCCGACCACCTCTGCTGAGCGATGCGCGCGCGTCGGCGCCAGCTGCATGGCTTCCTACGCTCGATCGCCTCGCCGAGCTGCCTTTGCGGCACGCCGTGAAAGCGCGCGTGTTCGGAAGCCTGGCATGGCAGACGCTGACCGGGCTGGCCTATGTCACGGAGCATTCCGACCTCGATCTGTTGCTGGATCTCGGTCGCGATACCGACCTCGATTGCCTGACGGCCGATATCGCCGCCATCGAGGCCGCTGCACCCATGCGGCTGGATGGTGAACTGATGCGCGACGATGGAGCCGCAGTGAACTGGCGCGAACTGCATGCCGGGATGAACGAGGTCCTGGTCAAGCGTCCTGACGGCGTCGGCCTGCTCGGCAGGCGAAGCTTCGTTGCCGGAGAGGCTCTGTCATGAGCGCGGTCCTAGCACGCGAGACGACACTGACATATCCGCGGCGAGCGCGAACATCGCCTGCTCCGGCCGCGATCGGCGACAGCGCTGTCCGTTGCCTCCTCATGGAGCTCGAGACCTGGCCGAAGCCGGGGCTCGTGAGCCATGTCGACAACGGCAGTCACGACGACATGGACGCGGACACGTTTCGCAGAAGCGCAGCGGCCATCAAGCCCTATTTCCAGGATTTGGCGGATGCGGCCGCGGATGGATGCGGCATGGGGCGGCTGCGGGCCATCGGCATGGAAGCCGAAACGGCCATGCTGGCCGCGACCTCGGGCGTCAACACCCATCGCGGCGCCATATTCGGGCTCGGCCTGCTCTGCGCCGCCGTGGGAGCGCGAGCTGGTGGTGTGATCGGTTCCGAGTTGCCGCTCGGCGATGTCGTCTCGCGCCTCTGGGGGCGCAGCATAATCGACGGTCCCGTGCTGTTGCACAGCCACGGCAGCGCGGCTCTCCGGCAATTCCGCGCCGGCGGCGCGCGTGCCGAGGCAGCCCAGGGATTTCCGAGCGTCTATCAGCTTGGCCTGCCGGCGTTGAGGCGAGCTTCCCGCGCCGTTCCCGACGACGAAGAAGCCGCCCGCGTCGAGACCTGCTTCGCGCTCATCGCTGGCGTCGAGGACACCAATCTCCTGCATCGTGGCGGCCTCGACGGTCTGCGTTTCGCACGCAGCAGCACGCGCCACTTCCTCGACACGGGCGGCGTGCGCAGAGCTGGCTGGCGCGAGCGCGCCCGCTCGGTTCACGAACAATTCGTTGCCAGACGCCTCAGTCCAGGCGGATCGGCCGATCTCCTTGCCATGACGCTGTTCGTTGACGCCCATGAAAGGCCCAGTCCATGATGTCCAATGCGATCGTGATGGCGCTGGCGCCGGTCTTCTTCGTCCTGCTGCTCGGATACGCGGCCGGAAAATTCCACATCGTCGATAATCACCACGTCGACGGCTTCAATGCACTCGTGATGAACTTCGCTTTGCCGGCGTCGCTGTTTGCCGCCACCGCGTCGGCCTCGCGCAGCCAGATGGATGAGCAGGCGCCGCTCTTCCTGGCATTTGGCCTGACGATGCTGATTCTCTATGTCGGCTGGTACGGCGCCGTTCGTGCGTTTTCAGGCACCTCCAAAGCCGATGCGTCGCTGCAGGCGTTGACAATCAGCTTTCCCAACCTTGCGGGCGTGGGTCTGCCGATCGTGGCGTCCGTGCTGGGCCCGACCGGGACCATCCCTGTGGCCGTCGCGCTGGCCTCCGGCTCGATCCTGATCAGTCCGCTGACCCTCATCATGGTCGAAATCAGCACGAGCAAGGCGAATGGCGGCGAAATCTCCGCCAAGCAAATTCTGACCGCGATCCGGCGCGCGCTGACCAAGCCGATCGTGTTGGCTCCGGCTGTTGGCATCGTGCTTGCGCTCAGCGGGCTCAAACTCAATGCGCTCGCCGATGCATGCCTTTCGCTGATCGGGAACGCTGCCGCCGGCGTGGCCCTGTTCCTGACCGGCCTGATCCTGTCGGCCCAGTCATTCCGGCTCGACTGGAAGGTCGTCGCCGCCACTGCGGCGTCCGATATCATTCGTCCCTTGCTGGCCATTGCCGTCGTTTACGGCTTCCCGATGACTTCGAGCGCTGCAAAGACGGCGATCCTGCTCGCCGCGGTGCCCTCGGGCTTCTTCGGCATCCTCTTCGCCGTCAACTACCGGCTGGACTCCACAACGGCGGGATCCATGGTGATTGCGAGCACGGTGTTCAGCATTGCGACGATGGCGATCGCCATTGCCGTGTTGTTTCCGCACTAGGTTAGGGCCGTGGTACTCGCAATTCTATGCTCGGGGCAGGGCCGGCAGCACCCGGACATGTTCGCCCTGACGGGCGACTCGCCGGAAGCTGCCGGCGTGTTCGCCCATGCGGCCAAGCTGCTCGGCGCCGACCCCAGGGAGTTCGTCCGCAGCGAATCCATCGAGGCGCTGCATCGAAACCGTGCCGGCCAGCTCCTCTGCACAGTGCAGGCATTGGCGGCCGCCGCGGCACTGCGGGACGTCATGCCTGGGCGCAAGATCGTCGCGGGCTACAGCGTCGGCGAGATGGCGGCCTGGTGCGTTGGAGGCCTTCTCGGTGCAACCGACACGCTCGAACTGCTCACTCGCCGCGCGGAAGCCATGGACGCTGCCACGCAGCCGGGCGACGGGCTGGTGTTCGTTCGCGGGCTCGCACGTGCCGACATCGACCGCCTGTGCGAGCGTTACGGGGCGGCGGTTGCCATCGTCAACCCCGGCGCTGCGTTCGTCCTGGGCGGAGCCGGCTCGGCGCTGATGGCGATCTCTGATGCAGCGAGGGAGATGCACGCCGAGCGGGTCGTTGAGCTGCCGGTGGAGGTGGCCTCCCACACCAGCCGGCTGGCG
>JAEYTQ010000487.1 GCA_023433965.1 Pseudomonadota bacterium
GGTGTGCACTGCGCACGCGACGTGCGGAGGCTATTTTTCACGTTTGCGACGGGGAGTCTAACGGGATTGTGGTCCAGACCGGAAGGCGTTCTTTCCAATACAGCGTGGGCATTTTCGCCGGCCGAGATGGCGGTCAACTGCAAGCTGAAAAACCGGCTGCAGGCTCATGGGTGGTGACGCCGCCGTATTCGGCGTCCCCATCAGGATCAGGCTTGGCGGTTCTCAGGCCGTCGCCGCCTGCAGTTTTGGCTGCCGCGACAGCGCCAGCACGATCAAGGCCGCGAACACGCAGAGCGCGCCGGCGATGAAGAATGCGGGCAGGTAGCTCTGATAGACTGTCCGCGAGAGGCCGGCGCCGAACGCGGCTGCGCCTGCGCCGAGCTGATGGCCGGCGAAGATCCAGCCGAACACCAGATTGGCGCGCTCGGGGCCGAATTTCTGCGCGGTGAGACGCACCGTCGGGGGCACCGTCGCGATCCAGTCGAGCCCGTAGAACATCGCGAAGATCGACAGGGCGTAGAACGAGAAATCGCTGAATGGCAGGAACAGCAGCGAGAGTCCGCGCAGGCCGTAGTACCAGAACAGCAGCCAGCGATTGTCATAGCGGTCCGAGAGCCAGCCCGACATGATGGTGCCGACAAAGTCGAAGATGCCCATCGCCGCGAGCAGGCTGGCGGCTTGCACTTGCGGGATACTGAAATCGAGGCACATCGGAATCAGGTGCACCTGGACGAGGCCGTTGGTCGAGGCGCCGCAGACGAAGAAGGTGGCGAACAGGATCCAGAACGCGGTCGATTTCGAGGCGTCGCGCAGCGTGCCCAACGCAACGCCGGTGATCGAGCCCTGGCTCACCGGCGGTGCGGGCAGGGGTTCTGTGCCTTGGTCGCCGAACGGCCGCAGGCCGACATCGCTGGGGCGGTCACACATCGCGAGCAACACGGCCAGTGCGGAGACGCCTAGCATGATGCAGACGAGGCCGAGCGCGAGCCTCCAGCCGTAGCGCTCGGTGAGGCTTGCGAGCAGCGGCAGGAATACGAGCTGGCCGGTCGCGACGCTTGCGGTCATGATCCCGATCACGAGACCGCGTCTCGCGGCGAACCAGCGCGTGGCAATGGTCGCGCCGAGCACCAGTGCAGTCATGCCGGTGCCGATGCCGATCACCACGCCCCACAGCGCGACGAGCTGCCAGACCTCGGTCATGCCGAGCGAGAGCACGAGCGCCGACACCACGATCAGCTGCGCGGCCAGCGTGACGTTGCGCAGCCCGTAGCGGTTGAGGAGGGCGGCCGCGAACGGTGCCATCAACCCGAACAGGATGAAGCGGATCGACAGCGCGGAGGAGATCTCCGCCGTGCTCCAGCCGAACTCCTTCTGCAGCGGTACGATGAACACGCCGGGCGCGCCGACCGTGCCGGCGCTGATCAGTGCGGCAAGGAAGGTCACGCCCACCATCATCCAGCCGTAATGGATGTTGCGCCGGGAAAGTTCTGCCGCGAGCCAGTTCGAGATCATTGGGCCTCAATATGGGTTGGCGAGCCCGGCGGGACCCGCGTCATCGTTGCAGTCTGGCACGGCAAAGGGAAGTCCGAAATGACAGACTTCCCTCAATTCCGGTCATAGGCTTTAGCGCGCCGGCCGCTCCACGGCGATGGCGGTCGCCTCGCCGCCGCCGATGCAGAGCGCCGCAATGCCGCGCTTGAGATTGTTGGCTTCGAGCGCATGCAACAGCGTCACGATCAGCCGCGCACCAGTGGCGCCGATGGGATGGCCGAGCGCGCAGGCACCGCCGTTGATGTTGAGCTTGTCCCGCGGGATCCCGAGGTCACGCTGCGCCGCCATCGCGACCACGGCGAACGCCTCGTTGATCTCGAACAGGTCGACGTCGGAGGCGCTCCAGCCCACCTTGTCGAGCAGCTTGCGGATTGCCGGGATCGGCGCGGTCGTGAACCATTGCGGCTCCTGGCTGTGAGTGGCGTGGCCCTTGATCTCCGCGAGAGCAGGCAGGCCATCCCGGTCGGCGAGCGAGCGCTTCGTCAGCACCAGCGCGGCGGCGCCGTCGGCATTGGCCGAGGAGGCGGCCGGCGTGATGGTGCCGTTGGCGCGGAAGGCCGGCTTCAATCCGGGAATCTTGGCGGGGTCAACCTTCAGCGGATGCTCGTCATTGGCGATCACGCGCGGGCCGGTCTTCTCGGTCAGCGTGATCGGCGCGATCTCGGCCTTGTACGCACCGCCCTCGACGGCCTTGCGGGCGCGGCTGAGCGTCTCCATGGCGTAGGCGTCCTGGTCCTTGCGGGTGAACTGATAGGCCTCGGCCGTCGCCTCGCCGAAATCGCCCATCGAGCGGCCGGTCTCGTAGGCGTCCTCCAGGCCATCCATCATCATGTGGTCGATGAGGCGGTCATGGCCGACACGATAGCCGCCGCGCGCCTTGGCAAGCAGATAGGGCGCGTTGCTCATGCTCTCCATGCCGCCGGAGACGCCGATCTCGGCAGATCCCGCGCGGATGATGTCGTGCGCCAGCATGGTCGCCTTCATGCCGGAGCCGCACACCTTGTTGACCGTGGTGGCGCCGGCGGCGTCGGGCAGACCGGCACTGCGCGCCGCCTGCCGCGCCGGCGCCTGGCCCTGTCCGGCCGGCAGCACGCAGCCCATGAAGACCTCGTCGACCTTCGCCGGTGCAAGTCTGGCGCGCTCCAGCGCAGCTCCGATCACGTGCGATCCGAGCTTGTGGGCGGCAAGCGGCGACAATTCGCCCATGAAGCGGCCGAGCGGGGTGCGGGCGGCGGAGACGATGACGACGGGATCGGCGGCTTCGGCCATGACGGAACTCCCTGGCGATAACGGGTAAGATGATGATCATCATATGATGCGGCGCAAAAAATGCAACCGCGGCCGGGATGAGAAAATGTCTTAGTTCGGATGAGATTTTGTTTTGCGGCAGCTACTTCCTCGTCCCTATCCCGGACGCGGCGCGACTTGTAACGTTGCGACGCAGAGCCGGGATCCAGATTCGCGCCGCCCTCATCGGTGCATTGCCCCGGCTCAGCAGCGCACCGCCAAGGGGGGCGCTGCGCTGCGTCCGGGGCACGGAAACCTTCATCCTACCGCTTCCGGTTCACGAACGCCTGCATCAGCCGCGTCGGCTCGTCCGTCAGGAACGACTCGCCGAACACCTTGACGCTCAAATTCACCGACTCCGTCAGCGGCAGTTCCTCCCATTGCCGCAGCAGCGCCTTCTGCGACCGCAGTGCTTCGGGGCCGCATGCGAGCAAGGCCTGCACCACGTGCTCGACCTCGGCATCGAGCCCGCCCCCCGGCGCGACCTTGTCCACGAGGCCCCAGGCCAGCGCGGTTGGCGCATCGATGTTCTCCGCCGTCATCACCAGCCAGCGGGCGCGGGCCCAACCGATCAGGCGCGGCAACAGTGCGGCATGGATCACCGAGGGAATGCCGACGCGCACCTCCGGCATGCCGAAATGCGCATCATGCGCGGCGATGCGGAAGTCGCAGGCCGCGGCCACTTCGAGCCCGCCACCCAGGCACCAGCCGGGCATGCGCGCGATCACCGGGGCAGGGAAGGCGCGCACGGCCTCGCAGAGATCGCGCAGGCGGCTGATGAAGGCCTCCGCCGTTGTCTGGTCGAGCCCGGCCATCTCCTTGATGTCGGCCCCGCCGATCAGGCTCTTCTCGCTCTGGCCGCGCAGCACCACGATGCGGATGCTGCGGTCTGACGCGAGCTGCTGCAGGCCTTCGCGCACCGCGTCCGTGACCGGCGAGCCGAGAATGTTGAGCGGGCCGGCGTTGCAGATGACGGCATGAACGACGCCGCGCGCATCGCGCGTCACCCCGCAGTGGTTGTTGAGCATTTCCATGTGGCATCTCGAAGGTTTCGGGGGCATGTGCGAGGCGCACTGCCTTGGATCACTTCCG
>JAEYTQ010000518.1 GCA_023433965.1 Pseudomonadota bacterium
CGAACCGTAGCCGGTATTGCTCTCGTCGCCGCCCTTCCAGGCGTAAACGAAACGCCTGCAGGCCACGACTTCCAGCACGCGGCAATGGATCGTGCCGTCCCACGCGCCGGCGGGGTTGGTCTTGAAGGTGAACGTATTGCCTTCGACGGCTTCGAAGCCGGTCGGCTCCATCAGCCAGCGGGCGATCAGTTGGGCGCTGGTCAGCGCCTTCCAGATCGTCTTGGCCGCATGAGGGAAGACCTCGTCGACGACGATGTCCTGGGTCTGGACCTTGCAAGCAACTGCACTCACGGATCGATCTCCTTCAAGAGGTCACGCAGGTTCTGGAAGCGCTCGCGCCAGAACACGCCGTAATGGTCCATCCAGGTGACCAGGGGCTCCAGCCCTTGCGGCGCGGCACGGTAATAGACGTTACGGCCCTCTGCGCGCTCGGCCACGAGGCCGGCCTGCTTGAGAGACTTCAAATGCTGCGAGATCGCGCCCTGGGTGACGCCGCTGCCGCGCGTGAGCTCGGCGACGCTGATCTCCTTGCTCTCGAAGACACGCTCGAACACGGCGCGGCGGGTCGGGTCAGCGAGGGCGCGCATCACCATGGTGATGGGATTGGGGTTGGCGTCGATCATGCGCATTCAATTAGCCTGTACTAATGCATTAGTCAATACTAATTAGTCGCGGGCACCATTTGCTTGACGATGACTGACTAGTCAGTCATCAATTACTCATGATAAGAATGCCCACCAAACCCGCCATGCCCTCCGCCGCTCGCGCCAAGGGGAGGGGTGATGCGAACCGTGGCGACGACGCGGCGCCCGCCTCGAACCGCGCCATGCGGGCTGCGGAGCGGCGTGCAGCGATCGTGGACGCCGCGATGGAGGAGTTCATCGCGCGGGGCTTCGCCGCGACGCGGCTCGACGACATCGCCAAGCGAGCCGGTGTCGCCAAGGGCACGATCTACCTGCACTTCAAGGACAAGGAATCGATGTTCGAGGAGCTGGTGCGCATCGTCATCGTGCCCGTGGTGGCGCGGTTGAACGCGCTGCCGCCGCCGACCGGAACGGTGCGCGAGCTCGTCGAGACCTTTGCCGGCAACTTCCTGAAGGAGGTCATCGGCACCAGGCGCGGCGATCTCGTGCGTTTGATCGTGGCGGAGGGGCCGCGCTTTCCGTCCGTCGCCGATTTCTATTATCGCGAGGTGGTTTCGCGGGGGATTGCCGGCATGCGCGCGCTGATCGAGCTCGGCATCGCCCGCGGCGAGATCCGCGAAAAGGATCTCGCACGCTATCCGCAGATCCTGGTCGCGCCCGCGATGATCGCGGTGATCTGGCAGAGCCTGTTTGCACGGCACGCGCCGCTCGACGCCGAGGAGATGCTGCGCGTCCATCTCGATTTGATTTTTGGCGAACGGAGGACGACATGAGGTCGTCGCAACCAGTTGCTGTATTGGCATTGCTCGCTGTGCTCGCAACCGGCCTTGCCGGCTGCAAGGAGAAGCGCGATCCCGGATTCCAGGGCTGGGTCGAGGCCGACATGATCTACGTCAGTCCCGATGAAGCGGGCCGGGTGACGAAGCTCGACGTGCGCGAGGGCGATGAGGTCAAGGTCGGCGATCCCCTCTATTCCGTCGACGACGATCTTCAGCGCGCCGATCTCAACCAGCAGAAGGCGACGCTCGCCAACGCGCAGCAGACCTATGATCGCGCGGCCTCGCTGAGCAAGACCGGTTCGGGCACGCAGGCCAATCTCGACTCCGCCGTGTCCGCCTTGCGCGTTGCCGAAGCAAGGGTGGCGACGTCGGAGACGCGGATGGCACGCCGCAGGGGCTTTGCGCCCGTTGCCGGCACCATCCAGCAGATCTATTTCCGGGAGGGCGAGATGGTGGCGGCGCAGCGGCCGGTGCTGTCGATCATGCCGCCCGGCAACATGAAGCTGCGCTTCTTCGTGCCGGAGGCCGAGCTGCCGAAGCTTGCGATCGGCGACACGGTGCGCGTCTCCTGCGACAATTGCGCCGCCGACCTCACCGCCAAGATCTATTTCATCGCGACTTCCGCCGAATACACGCCGCCCGTCATCTACAGCCTCGATGAGCGCAACAAGCTCGTCTACCTGATCCAGGCGCGTCCCTCGCGTCCCGATGCCTTGCGGGTCGGGCAGCCGATCGACGTCCACCTCAATCCCAGGCGTCCCGAGACGACTTCCGAGGCCAAGAACCCGGTGGCGGACAAGCGATGAGCGACGAGAGCGGCATTGCAATCGACGTCAAGGGTCTGACCAAGTCGTTCGGCGGCCGCGAGGTCGTTCACGATCTGTCGATGCTAGTGAAGCGCGGCTCGATCTACGGCTTTCTCGGACCCAACGGCTCGGGCAAGACCACGACGATCCGCATCCTGTGCGGCCTGCTCACGCCCGACAGCGGCGAGGGCACCTGTCTCGGCTACGACATCCGCCGCGATGCCGAGAAGATCAAGCGCCAGGTCGGCTACATGACCCAGCGCTTCAGCCTGTATCAGGATCTCTCGGTGCGCGAG
>JAEYTQ010000556.1 GCA_023433965.1 Pseudomonadota bacterium
AAGACCGCCAAGCCGGCGCCGAAGAAGAAGAAATCCACGGAAGGCTGAACTCGCGCGAGGCGCGTTCATGTTTTGAAACCCGGTCGGCTGCGGGCGCGCGACCGGCGGCACCAGCCCCGCGAAAGCCTCCGGACTCGTTTTGTTCGCGCGACGCCGCGCGGGCTTGCCGAGTGTGACGGCACCGGACGAAAAGCCCCAAGGATTTGCCCGGCCGGGTTGCATTCCGCTTTTTCCCGCTCGCTGCTCAAAGAACGCACGATCGCCGCCGCGGCAAGCATCCTCCTGCGATTTGTGTGTGACGTCACGGCATTCAGTGTGACTCAAAAGCCAACACGCCTCTATTTCGTGACGGCGGCACAACCTTCGATAAAATTTATCTTTCACGAATCAGCGCGCTGATTCATTTTCGCGGCCTGGGGTCAATCTGGAGGCGGAAGGTATGAACGTTATTGTTTTTGCATCACGTAAAGGCGGTTCGGGCAAGAGTACCCTCGCCGCGCATCTTGCCGCGCAGATCAAGGCGAGCAAGCAGGTCATGCTGGTGGACGCCGATCCGCAGGGATCGCTGACGCTGTGGCACAAGCTGCGCGGCACCAACGAGCCGCCGATCAAGGCCGCCGTCAACTCCGTCAGCGGCATCGTCTCCGCGGCCAAGCGCGACGGCTACGAATGGGTGTTGATCGACACGCCGCCGAACCTGTCGGCCGTCGTCGACGACGCGATCAAGAATGCCACCATGGTGGTCATCCCGGCGCGTCCCGGCGTGTTCGACGTCAACGCCGTGCAGGAAACCATCCAGATGTGCCGCGCGGCGCGCAAGCCCTATGCGGTCGTGCTCAACGGTGCCCCGGCCAAGCGTGACGAATCCGAAAGCCCGATCGTCACCATCGCCCGCGAGGCGCTGGCGAAGTTCCGTGCTCCGGTGTGGGGCGGCCAGATTACCAACCGTTCCGACCTCTTGATGGCGCTGAGCCACGGCGAGGGCGCGCGCGAGTATCAGGCCGAGAGCCGCGCGGCTCAGGAAATCGCGAGACTGTGGGCGGCGATCGAGCGTTCGGTGAAGGCTATTCGCGGCACGGCGTCGGCGTCGGGAGCAATGCACAAGCAGGCGGCTTGATTTTCATCATTCATTTCCCCGGACGACAAACGCGCGGACGAGCCGCGCGTTTTGCGTTTCTGGGCGGGATGAACCTCATGCCACCATCAGCATGTAGAACACGATGACCGGCGACAGAGTGAGGATCACCGACCAGATGCCGACGGCCCAGAGAATATCCTCGGTGGTAAAGGCCTGCTGCCCGGCGTCGTAATGCGACGCCAGTTCATGATGACTATTCACAAAACGCCTCCGCGATTTCTTCGCTTATGGGCGCTGGTGATAGCAGCGATGTTTTAAGATCCGGATCGCAGCCGTCGGTGCTTTTTGAACACAGGTGCTACCACGGATTAACCATCCGATGGCCGCCTTGCCTCAGCCGGCCAGCCAGACGCGAAACACCAGCACCGGGATCAGGCCCAGCATCACCGCCCAGAACCCGAACGACGAGACGACGAGAATTCCCTGCAAGAGATCGGCCGGCGCGAATTGCCGCGCGGCCGTCGGCTGGATGCGATGCCCCATGGTTGTACCCTCTTTGGAAGCTGCTGGGCGAAACGATAGGCGCGAGTGCGTAAACACGCCGTGGACGCGGATCGCGGCGCGCGCGAAGGCTGTTGGGATGATGTTAACTATCGGCGCTGCGCACCCGCCTCTCCATCGTCATTCCGGGGCGCACGGAGCGCGAACCCGGAATGACATCGCGGGTGGAGTGAGGGCGTTCTACGCCGCGACCTTCGTCCGCCGCTCGATCTCGCGATCGATCGCCGCCGCGAGCTCGCTGCTCACCTCGACCATCGGCAGGCGCACTTCGGGGCTGTCGATGAGCCCGCATCGCCACAGCCAGTACTTCGCCGGCGCGGGACTGGGCTCGGCGAACAGAAGCCGCGTCAGCTCCGCGACCTCCTGCCAGCGCGTCTGCGCCGCGTCGGGATTGCCGCGCTTCAGTTCGGCTTGGACGGCCGCGAAGGTCGCGGTCTCGACATGGGCCGACAGAACGATGCCGCCGTCGGCGCCGTCACAGAGCGCTTCGAAATAGTTGGCGTCCTCGCCGGTCAGCACGCGAAAGTCCTTCGGCCGGTCGCGCAGCAGCGCGATCGACTGCTCGCGGCTGGCACCGCAATCCTTCAGGCCGACGATGTTCCGGTGCTCGGCAAGCCGCAACATGGTCTGGTTGCTGATGTTGACCCCGCAGCGATAGGGAATGTTGTAGAGCGCCAGCGGCCAGGCGGCGTGGTCGGCGAGGGCCTCGAAATGCGCCAACAGCCCGCGCTGCGACGGCCGCACATAGTAGGGACTGGCGATCAGGTAGCCGTCGATCGGCCAGTCCGCGGTTTCGTCGAGGCGCTCCTTCAGACGCGAGGTGTCCGCGCCGGAGAGCCCGAGGCAGATCGGCAGGGTGCGGCCGCTCGCCGCCATCTCCTCGCGCACCGTGGCGACGAGGCGCTCGAGCTCGGCCTCGCGCAGCGTCATGCCTTCGCCCGACGTCGCCCCCAGGATGAAGCCATCGACGGCCTGTCCGCAATAGTGCCGGGTCAAGCGCCGCAGCGAGCTCTCGTCGAGACGTCCGTCGCGAAACGGCGTCACCAGCGGCAGCCACAGTCCCTGCAAGTGATCTCGTAGTCCGGTCATGTTTCCATCTCCTTCTCGGGAAAAATTCCTGAGACGGGGGGCACATGAAAAAACCCCGTCCAGGCGGCGGGGTTGTCGGGATTTGCAGCGATGACGAAGCTTAGCTGGTGCGTGCAAAATCCGAGGCCCCGGGATGGGGGCCTTTTTTCGAAACGATTGCGCACGACTTCGTGATCATTGGCGAATGATGCGGGGTATGCCTGGAACTGTCAATACACGCCCAAGGCGAAGCGCGTCCTGACGAAAAAAAGCCGGACCCGAAGGCCCGGCTTAGGTATTGGCCACGTGAGGCCGACACA
>JAEYTQ010000061.1 GCA_023433965.1 Pseudomonadota bacterium
CTCGACCACCGTGCGGTCGCTGAGCGTCGCCTTGGCGACGCCGGCAATGATCGCGACCTCGCTCAGCAAATGCTCGGAGGCCGGTTTATTGCGGCCGCCGGAGGCGTGCACCATCGACATCGAGTCTTCCACGGTGATCGACTGCGGGCCGCCGGCCTGGACGTCGATCTCGGTGCGACCAAGGCAAGGCAGGATCAATGCATTCTTGCCGTGGATGAGATGGCTCCGGTTCAGTTTCGTTGAAACGTGGACCGTGAGGTCGAGATTTCGCAGCGCCTCGCGCGTCAACTGCCAGTCGGGAATGGCGGCTGCGAAATTGCCTCCCATCGCGAAGAAGACCTTCACTTCGCCGCGGATCATCGCCTCCAGACCGGTGACGACGTTATGGCCGGGCGCTGTCGGCGGCTTGAAGCCGAACCGGCGCTCGAGCCGAGCGAGAAACTCCGGTGTCGGAACCTCGGTGATACCCACGGTGCGGTCGCCCTGGACGTTGGAATGGCCACGTACGGGGCAGATGCCCGCACCCTCGCGACCGACATTGCCGCGCAACAGCGCCAGGTTGGCCATTTGCTGCACATTGTGCGCGCCGCGCTCGTGTTGCGTGACGCCCATACCGTAAACGATGATGGCCCGCTCCGCCCGCATGTAGGCCGTAGCGGCGTATTCGAGATCTTCACGGGTGAGGCCCGACTGACGCTCGATGTCGGGCCATTGCGTGCGCTTGAGATCGTCGATCAAGGGGGCGATGCCCACGGTGTGCCCGCGGATGAAGTCCCAATCCAGGACGGCCGGCTGTTCGGCGGCACGCGCGGCCTCGTCCGTTTCGACCAGGACCTTCATGATGCCCTTGAGCGCGGCAACGTCGCCACCGACGCGCACCTGAAAGAGCTTCGAACTGATCGTCGTGAATCCCAATCTCATCATCTCGATCGGACTGGACGGGTTCTGGAAGCGCTCCAATGCGCGTTCCCGGAAGGGATTGAAGGAGATGATCGAGGCACCGCGGCGCGCCGCGTTGCGCAGGCTGGTCATCATGCGCGGGCTATTGGTGCCGGGATTCTGGCCGAAGATGAAGATGCAGTCGGCCTTGTCGAAATCCTCGAGCAGTACAGTGCCCTTGCCGACCCCGATCGATTGCGGCAGACCGACGCTGGTCGCCTCGTGACACATGTTGGAGCAATCGGGAAAATTGTTGGTGCCGTATTCCCGGACGAAGAGCTGGTAGAGGAAAGCGGCTTCGTTCGAGGTGCGTCCGGAGGTGTAGAAATCGGCCATGTTCGGGTCAGGCAGCGCCCTGAGATGACGGCCTATGATGTCGAAGGTCTCGTTCCACGGCACCGGCAGGTAGCGGTCGGAAGCCGCATCATAGGCCATCGGGTGGGTAAGCCGGCCGGCCATCTCCAACTCATAGTCGCCCCAGCTCTCGAGCTCGGCGACGGTGTGCTCGGCAAAGAATTCCGGCGTGCAACGTTTGGTGGTCACTTCCCAGGCGATGGCCTTACCGCCGTTCTCACAGAATTCGAACGAGGAGGTGTGCTTCGGGTCTGGCCAGGCGCAGCCGGGACAATCAAACCCTTGCGGCTGGTTCATCCGGGCCAGCGGCCGCGCCCTTGATGGGCACATCCTGCACCAGCAGGGCCTCGGTGAGCGCCTTGAGCGCACCCCATCCGCCGGCCGGCTGATGGTAGGGACGAACGGATTTCCTGGCCATTAAAGCATCTCTCGATGGGATGAATATGCGACCAGCTAAGGGCACCACGCTCTATCGTCTTTTCAGATCGGACGAGGACTTCTGAATCGCACAGCTTGTGCCTGCCACCGCCGCACCGCCGGCGGACCACGCAGTGCATTACGGCAAAAGGATCACCGTTCGCGGAAGCTGGGTCGATCTGGCGAGCCTAAGTTGAAGGCGTCGAGCCCTGTCGCAACGAGCATGGCTCGTTCGAAACATTCAGGAGCAACCACGATGTTTTCACGACGCGACATGCTCGCAATATCGGCAGCCGGCGCTGCCATGCTCGGCTCTGCGCATGCGGCAACGTTCGGCAATCCGGACCAACCGGCGCAGGGCGCCGTCAACGCCAGGACCCCGAGCAGCCTGAGCGATCCCGGTCCGCAGAACCCGGCGCTGGCCAAGCAGTTTCCCGACGTGCAGTCACCGCCGCCGACGGATGTCGGCGGCCTGCCGTTGAACTGGGCGTCGTTCAACACGGCGTCGAGGCGCATCCAGAACGGCGGCTGGGCTCGTCAGGTCACCGCCGCCGATTTCGCGATCTCCAAGGAGATCTCCGGCGTCAACATGCGCCTCTCCGCCGGCGGCATCCGCGAGCTGCATTGGCATCAGGCGGCCGAGTGGGCGATCATGACCTACGGTACGTGCCGCATCACGGTGCTCGACACGGAGGGGCGTCCCTACGTCGCCGACGTGAAGGCTGGCGACCTCTGGTATTTCCCGCCGGGGGCGCCGCATTCCCTCCAGGGATTGGGGCCGGACGGCTGCGAATTCGTGATCTGCTTCGACGACGGCCACGCCAGCGAGTTCAACACGCTTCTGGTGACGGACTGGCTCGCCCACACGCCGCCGGAAGTGCTGGCCAAGAACTTCGGCGTGCCCGCCGAAACGTTCGCGAAGATTCCGTTGCAGGATCTCTGGATCTTCCAGGGCGCAGTACCCGGCGAACTCGCTACGGATCGCGCAGCGGTGGCCAGGAACGCCGAGGCGCCGCCCTATCCGTTCGTCTATCCGCTGGCGACGTCGGCGCCTCTCAAGGCAAGTGCGGGCGGCACCATCCGCGTCGCCGACAGCACCAACTTCAAGGTGGCGACGAATGTCGCCTCGGCGCTGGTCACCGTGCCGCCCGGCGGCGTCAGGGAGATGCACTGGCACCCGAATGCGGACGAGTGGCAGTACTACATAAAGGGCAAGGCCCGCATGACCGTGTTCAACACGGGTCCCAACGCGCTGACGACGAACTTCGCCGCCGGCGACATCGGCTATGTCCCGCGCAACCTCGGGCATTACGTCGAGAACATCGGGGACACCGAGCTGCAGTTCGTCGGGGTGTTTCGCGCGGCCCACTACGAGGAAGTATCGCTCTCGAACTGGCTGACGCACACGCCGCCCGCGCTGGTCGCGCAGCACTTCAACGTGGATGAAGCGGTGATCGCTCGTTGGCCCAACAACCGCCCGGGCGAGATGCCCAAATCCTGAAATGAGGAACGCGGAATGAAATGGGTGCCGGCGACCGGCACCCATTTTTCGCGTCCAGGCTACGTATAGTGCGCGTTCTGCCGTTCTCGAACGATGGTCAAGGGCCGACATTCGTCGTGCGATTGCCGGTCCAGCCAGGTTGAGTCAGTAGTGCTCCGGTGCGGAGTTGAACTTGCCCTTGAACACGCGGAAGCCGGTAGCGGTGTAGAGCAGCAATAGCGGGAAGACGAACAGCCCCTCGCCCCAGAACATGAAGGCGAGGCTGGAATGCGGCGCGGCGGCCTGTTCGACCGTGATGGCGAACGGCACCATATACGGCCAGAACGATAATGCGAGCGTGCCGAATGCCGCGGCGAAGATCAGCGAAACCATGTGAAACGGCCAGTAATCGTCGTGCCGCAGGATGCTGGATGCCAGCACGCAGGCCGCTGCGGCACCAATTCCCGGGAAAACGAACAGATACGGCCGGTCGATCCAGCGATGCAGGATCGGCAGATGGTTCAGCAACGCAAAGCTGAAGACGGCGACGAGGAACAGCAACACGCCGACCGCGAGCACCGGGATCTGCCGGCGCGCCACGTCCCGAACTGCGCCACGGCGCTTGCGCACCAGCCAGCAAGCGCCGAGCAGTGCATAGCCGAGGCAGAGACCAATGCCGCATAGCACCGAGAATATGCTGAGCCATCCGAACGTGCCACCGGCATAGTTGCCGTCCGCCATCGGCAGGCCCTGGACGAGCGAGCCCACCATCACGCCCTGCATGAAGCTGGCGACCAGCGAGCCGCCCCCGAATGCGATGGTCCAGATCCCGCGCGAGCGCCTCGACTTGCTGCGAAACTCGAAGGCGACGCCGCGCAAGATCAATCCGAGCAGCATGAAGATCACGGGGATATAGAAGGCAGAGAGTACCGTGGCGTAGACGAGCGGAAACGCACCCCACAGGATCACGCCGGTCACCACCAGCCAGGTTTCGTTGCCGTCCCAGAACGGAGCGATCGCTCCCAGCATGGCCCGTCTTCGCGGCTCGCTGTTGGGCAGCAAGGACAGCATCCCGACGCCGAGATCGAAGCCGTCGAGCAGAAGGTAAATCAGGATGCTGATCGCCAGCAATGCGACCCAGAACATAACCACGATCATTCTCCTGCCTGTGCAAATTGACGGTCCGAGGCGGCCTGGGAATCGGCCAGCGCCATCGGCCGGCTCGGCGTGGCGCCGGCAGGCACGGAGCCGAGCGCGCCGCCGGGACCGACGCGCAACAGCCGGTAGATGAAATAGATGCCGAATGAGAAGATGAAGGCGTAGACCACGGCAAACAGGACCAGGGTGGTCGCCGCCGCATGCGCCGTCAGGAAAGGCGTCACGGCCTTGGCGGTGCGCAACACGCCATAGACCACCCACGGCTGCCGTCCGATTTCGGCCGTGTACCAACCAGCCAACGTCGCGATGAACGGCAGCGGGAAGCTGAGGAAGATACCCCAGAGCAGCCAGCGCGCCTGCGTAAGGCGGTTGCGATGGATCAGCCAGGAGCCGAGCCAAGCCAGACCGAGCATGATCAGACCGCAGCCGACCATGACGCGGAAGGTCATGAATGGAATCAGTACCGGCGGCCGGTCCTCGGGCGGGAACGACGTCAACCCGACTTCCTTCGACGTCGTGCTCATGCTGGCGATGATGCTCCCGAGGACCGGGATCTTCAGTTCGTAACGGTTGGACTCCGTTGCCTCGTCGGGAATGGCGAAGATGACTTCACTGGCCGGCTGCTCGTCATGCCAACGCGCCTCGATCGCGGCGAACTTCGCCGGCTGATGTTGATGCACGTAGTCGCCGACCAGATGCCCGAACAGCAGCTGCACGGGGAGCAGCACGGCCGCCAGAAACAAGCCCATCCGAAGCATGACGCGGGCCTCGGATTGATAGATGTTTCGTAGCATGTACCAGGCGCCGGTCGCGGCGACGCAGAAGGCGCTGGTGAGATAGGCAGCCAGCAGCATGTGCACGAAGCGCACCATCGCGACCTGATTGAAGATGATCTTCAGCCAGTCGACCGGGATGAACATGCCGTTCTGCTCGATAAATCCGACCGGCACCTGCATCCAGCTGTTGTTGATCATGATCCAGAATGCAGACAGGGTGGTGCCGAGCGCCACCATCCCCGCGGAGAACAGGTAGAAGCCCGGACGCACGCGATTGCGGCCGAACACCAGGATGCCGAAGAAGCTCGCCTCGAGCATGAAGGCCGTAAAGGTCTCGTAGGACAGCAGCGGCCCCTGGATCGGGCCGGACATCTTCGAAAGCTCGCTCCAATTGGTGCCGAACTGGAAGCCCATCACCACGCCCGAGACGACGCCGAGCCCGAAGGCGATGCCGAAGATCTTCAGCCAGAACTCGAACAGCGTCTGATAGACCTGCTTGCCGGTGCGTAGCCGGAGCGCTTCCAGCACCGTCAGCCAGGCGGCCAGACCGATCGTGAAGGCTGGAAAGATGATGTGAAACGAAATCGTGAACCCAAACTGGATTCGCGACAGCAGCAATGCGGTGGCGTCCATCAGAGATTCTCCCCGCCCCTCGGGCCCGACTTTCCTCTTCGGACGCTAGTTGCGACCGGCGAAACACGCTTCCGAAATGGAATGCAGCCTTGCCAATCCGCATGGCGGGGGACGCGTCAGGGAAAGCGAGGTCGACGGCAGAGCCAGAGAGCCGCCCCCAGGAGTGTAAGCGGGACGGTCAGGCTGATCGCACCGAGGCGGGCCGTCATGAACCCGCCGGCGATGGCGCCCAGCAGAAACATCAGACAGACCACGAGCATCGTCCTAGCACCACGCACGGCCTCGCGATCATCCGTCGACGTCAATTGATCGATGGCACGAAGAAGATTCCCGGTCACCGTCACCGAGATGTATTTCCAGTGCCCGACCTGCCGGAAGCTCGCCGTCTGGAGTGCGACACCAAAAGACATCCCGACGATCGCAAGCGGGCCAGGCAGAAGGTGCATCAGCAACAGGAACATCACGACGGCGAGCGCGGCGATCTCGCCGGCGAGACAAAGCAGCGGGGCCTTCGTTCGGCTGGCCACCCCGGCCCCCACCAGAAAGGCGAGGATCGGCGGGACATGATGTGCCGCCTCGTGCCAGTTGCCGAGCGCGACGTTCATCCCGAGGAAAACGACGTTGCCAGTCTGTGAGTTGGCAAACACGCCGCCCAGCGAAAGCCAGCTGAAGGAGTCGAGAAAGCCGCCCGACATGGTCAGGAGACAAGCGACGGCGAGCGACTGCTCCGGAACATCCGCGCTTGCCGACGCCTCGGCAGGCTGCTGCGCGGATGAAGCTTCCATCGCCATCGACGACTCCCCGGTGATCAGCCCGCCCGCCGCAATGCATTGCCCGGCCAGATAACGCGGTGCGGGTGGGTAAAGACGCCGTATCCGTCGTCGCGGGCGATCGCGAGCAGCGTGATTCCGGCTTCCTCCGCGGTGCGGATCGCGAGTGTCGTCGGCGCCGATACGGCGATGATCATGGGAGCGCCGATCATCGCGACCTTCTGTACCATTTCAACCGAGACACGGCTGGTCAGCAGGACGGCGCCCTCCGAAGCGGGCAGCCCCGAGCCGATGACCGCGCCGGCAAGCTTGTCGAGCGCATTGTGCCTCCCGACATCCTCGCGTACCGGACCGATGCCGACCGACGGCCGCCAGAAGGCAGCTGCATGCATGGACTTCGTCTTCGAATTCAAGCTCTGAAGCGGCGCCAGCGACTGCATCGCGGCCAGCAGATCTCGTGCCGCGAACGTCGCCCGGCTGGCGACGCGCGGCGGCCGGCGCCGCGCCTGTTCGAGGCTTTCGATCCCGCAAAGGCCGCAGCCGACGGGTCCGCTCATGGCGCGGCGCCGAGCCGCCAGTTCAGTTGCGTGATCGCCACTCAGCCAGATGCGGACCTCGACCCCGAGTTCGCCCGGGATGAGCTCGACGCTCTCGATATCGTCGGCGCGACGTACGATGCCCTCGGTGAGGGTGAAGCCGACGCCGAAATCCTCGAGATCGGCGGGTGTCGCCATCATCACGGCGTGGGTCGATCCGTTGTAGCTCAGTGCGACAGCGGTCTCTTCGGCCACGAGACGCGACGTCAATGCCGCATGGCCGCCGCGCCAGGCGATCTCGTCGTGCAGCGTGAAGGTCGACAGCGTCATAGTGCCAGATCTCGGCCGGCTTTCGGAAATCGCGAGAGGCGCACGCCTCGAGGGCTGACCCGAACGCGTTCAATCCCGAATCGTGGAAGATCAGGTCGACCCTCAGGTTGGCACCTCCCGTCGAGGATCCGGATTGCCGTTGCCCGTGTCGGCCTTGCGTCTGCTGCATCGGTCATGGTGCGAACCCTTTCGACGACCTCCCGCGATCTGACGGCTTACGAACGCAGATCTTGCGGGATCGCCCCGGTTGCCGAGGCAGCCGAGGTCGATTGCCCATGTCGAGCGCGACGCTACGCGTGCGGGCCGCTCCGGCCGGATTCATACAGGAACCAGACGCGCCGTTCGGCCTCGTCGATCCAGTTCTCCAGCAGGCTGGCGGTGGCGACGTCCCCATATTCGTCGCAGAGTTCGTGGACGCGGCGCATCTCGCGGATCAGTTGCTGGTTGTCGCTGCGCAGCTCTGCGAGCATATCTTGCGGATCGACATAGTCGGCATCGTTGTCGAGGATGCGCTGCTCTCGCGCGATCTGGCCGATCGAGCGCAGCGCCGTGCCACCAATCTTGCGGGCACGCTCGGCGACGTCGTCCGTCATGGCGAAGATTTGCTCGGCCTGCTCGTCCAGCAGCAGATGGTAATCGCGGAAATGTGGGCCTGACATATGCCAATGGAAATTCTTGGTCTTGACGTAGAGGGCAAAGACGTCGGCCAGAAGAGCTCTGAGCGCGGCCGGGATGTCCCGGTTGGCGCCACTCTTCAAATCGGTCGGGCTTTGCAGATCTGCTTTGGTCATTTTTCTATCCTTCATCGAGCCTGCAAATGGTCTAGTGCCATCCGCAGCACCAGTCTTTTCGATTGGCACGGGCTACCGGCCGAAGGCACGCAACGTCGTTTGAACGTCGGCTTCCCTCGACATGAGATTCGCCAGAAGGCTCACGCTAGCCGTCCTGCAGAAGATCATTGCGATCCGGCCGCAAGCAACACTGGAGACGACGCCGGAGGATGCGGATCGGTAAGAACTGCCGAGGGCATGAATGATGTCGAGCACCGTGGCGATCTCCTGGTGCGTAAAGGCCGACCGAATCCCGAACAGCATCAGAACCCAGCTTTGAATGCCGAGACCCGTCATGACACGCTCACCCGCGGCGAGGGCAGCGGCGTGAACTGCGCGAGCCACGCACTCCTCCACTGGTACGGCGTATCGCTGGTGAAGCGCTTGAACACCGTCGTGAAGTGAGCCTGGGTCTGGAAACCCACGGTCAGGGCGATTTCTACCAGCGGGATGTCGTTCCGCTTGAGCAATTCTTGGGCGCGTTCGATCCGGCGCTTCAGGAGATATTCGTGGGGACGCATGCCCATGGCGGCGCGGAATTGCGCGGCGAAGTGCATCCGGCTGAGCCCGGCAACCGCAGCGAGATCCTGCAAGGTGATCTTTGCGGCAAGGTTCTCGTCCACGTACTGGATGACCCGTTTGAGGCGCCATTTCTGCAGCGACCTGACATTGCGGCCGCAGGGAGTCTCGACGGTCGGCGGCGTGGCGCCGGCCTGCCGGCTGAACTGCCGGGTCAGAATCGCAAGGCGCAACGCATCCGCGTAGATGGCCGAATTCGGATCGTCGGAGGTTTCGGTCTCGGCCAACGCGTCCGAGAGACGCTCCATCACGAAGTCCTCGGAGCTTCTGGGGCTAAGCGCTACCTCCGTCACGGCGGCGCCACGGTCGAGACGCATCGCCGACACCTTGAATTTCGTGCTGCCGCTCTCCTCCGGTCCCTCTTTTTCGCTCGAGACGGCCAAGGCGACATCGAGGTGCTCGAGAGAGATCGTGATCC
>JAEYTQ010000575.1 GCA_023433965.1 Pseudomonadota bacterium
CGGGAGGTGACCGCTCGCATCCGTGACGGTTTCATAGGCGATCGCGGTACAGCCGGAAGCGAGCAGACCCTTGGCCTGTTCGGGATCCGGTGCGAGATGCAGGTAAGTGAACAGGAGCTGGCTTTCGCGGAGCTGAGCCCATTCGCTTTTCTGCGGCTCCTTCACCTTCGCGATCATGTCGGACCTGGCGAAGATGTCACGGGCGCTGTCGGCGATCAAAGCCCCGGCCCGCCGATAGAGCTCGTCGGACGCGCCGATGCCGCTGCCGGCGCCGGTCTCGACCGTCACCTGGTGCCCGGCGGCAACATATTCGCGGACGGCGCCCGGGGTGAGCCCGACGCGATATTCCTGTACCTTGATCTCCCTGGGCACACCGACGCGCATCGCGAGCTCCTTTGCCAACGCACTGATTCCGCTCGATCATCCTAACGAGGGCCGCCATTTGGTTCCGTGCAAATATCCGCTAGGCTCGGCATGCGCGCGCCGGTTTCCGGCGCAAGATTGCCCTTTCACGCTGGAAACGGAACCTTGGCCCTCGACCGGAAAGACCTTGCGATCCTCGCGGAACTCACGACCAACGCGCGCGCCAGTCACACCGAGCTCGCCAGCAAGATCGGCCTGTCGAGCACGGCACTGGCGCGGCGGCAGAAGGCGCTCGAGGATGAGGGCTACATCCAGGCCTATCAGGCCGCGCTCGACCTTGCGCAGTTCGGTCTCACCACCACCGTGCTGGTTCGCATCGCGCTGGAGAGCCAGAGCGAGGAGGCTCTGAAGGCATTCGAGTCGGAGGTGGTGAAATGCCCCTCCATCGTGCGCTGCTTCCTGATGTCGGGCACCGACGACTACATCCTGATCGTGCTCGCTCGTGACATCCAGGATTTCGAACGCATCCACCGCACCGAGCTGTCGCGCCTGCCGCGCGTCGCGCGGGTGCAATCGAGCTTCGCGCTGCGCGAGATCGTCAACCGCGCAGTGCCGACCGTGGTGTTCGGCGAGACGAGGCGCTGACCTCGTCCGTTCAACCGGGAGAACCGGTGGGAACGAAGCAACCCGTCATCCGTTGGGCGCTATCGGCCAGCGACGGCATCCTCGTATCACATCCACAATTTTGCCCAGCTCGGCCTTTCCGCAGGGAACAGACAATGGCCGACATCACGGATCAGATCCCCGAACGCATTCCGATCGAGCTCATCGTCAATGGCGCAAGGCGCAGGCTCGAGGTCGTGCCGTGGACCACGCTTCTGGATGCCCTGCGTGACCGTCTGGAATTGACCGGCACCAAGAAGGGCTGCGATCACGGCCAATGCGGCGCCTGTACCGTGCTGGTCGACGGGAGACGGGTCAATTCCTGCCTGACCCTCGCCGTCATGAAGGACGGCGCCGAGATCACGACGATCGAGGGCTTGGCCAAGGACGGGACCCTGCATCCCCTACAACAGGCCTTCATCGATCACGATGCATTCCAATGCGGCTATTGCACGCCGGGACAGATCTGTTCCGCCGCAGGGCTTCTGGCCGAGGGCCGTGCGCGGGAGGCCGACGAGATCCGGGAGCTGATGAGCGGAAATCTCTGCCGCTGCGGCGCCTATCTCAACATCGTGGCCGCGATCGAGCAGGCAATGAGCCGATCATGAACAACTTTCAATACTCGCGCGCAAGCGACGTCGCCGACGCCATTCGCCTGCTCGCCGCCGATCCCGGCGCGAAGCTCATTGCCGGCGGCACCAACCTGATCGACCTGATGAAGGAGAATGTCGAACGGCCCTCCCGGCTGATCGACATCTCCCGCCTGCCGCTCCGCAACATCGAGGAGACGGCCGACGGCGGCCTGCGTATCGGCGCCTTGGTGCCGAATTCAGACCTCGCCTACCATCCGCTGATCGAGACGCGCTATCCGCTGCTTGCCAGCGCCATTCTGGCCGGCGCCTCCGCGCAGCTTCGGAACATGGCCTCCGTCGGCGGCAACCTGATGCAGCGGACGCGATGCCCCTACTTCTACGACACGACGACGCCATGCAACAAACGCAGTCCCGGCACGGGCTGTGCGGCACTCGATGGCCTCAATCGCAACCACGCAATCCTCGGCACCAGCAAATCCTGCATCGCGACCAACCCATCCGACATGAGCGTGGCTTTGGCCGCGCTCGGCGCGCTCGTGCACATCGCAGGCCGCACCGGACAGCGTACCATCGCGCTGACCGATTTCCATCGGCTTCCGGACGACAAGCCCCATCTGGATACGAATCTCGGCAACGGCGAGATCATCACCGCAATCGAGCTGCCGCCGCAGAGCTTGGCCAGGAACTACAGCTATCTGAAGATCCGCGACCGGCTGTCCTACGCCTTTGCCCTGGTCTCGGTCGCAGCCGCGCTCGAACTGGAGGGCAACGCCATTGTCGAGGCGCGTCTTGCACTCGGCGGCGTGGCTCACAAGCCATGGCGAAGCCTCGAGGCCGAAGCGGCATTGCGCGGCCAGGCGGCAACACCGGATCATTTCGGGCGCGCCGCCGACCTGCTGTTGCAGGGAGCGACAGCTCGCGCGCACAACGGATTCAAGATCGAACTCGCGCGCCGAGCCGTCGTGCGTACGCTGATGCAGGCCACGAATGCCACACCGCAATCACAAGCCGACAAGAAGATAGCATGAGGGGCCGATGAACGCCTATGTGGGTACACCAACGTCGCGCGTCGACGGCCGGGCCAAGGTCACCGGGGCTGCGAAGTATGCCGGCGAGTTCTCCGCAGATGGCCTCGTCCATGGCTTCGTGGTGGCGGCCACCATCCCGCGCGGTCGTATCGTGGGGCTCGACGTCAGCGCGGCGCTGAAGGTGGCCGGAGTGATCCACGTGCTCACGCACGCCAATCGCCCTTCCCTTGCCGAAAAGGACGAGGCCTGGAAGGACGAGGTGGCCCCGGAGGGCTCGCCGTTCCGGCCGCTTCATGACGACAGGATCAGGTTCAACGGGCAGCCGATTGCTCTCGTGGTCGCCGAAGATTGGGAGACCGCGAAGTTCGCCGCGACGCTGGTGCGGATCGATTACGAGCAGGATGAGTTTGCGACCGACCTCGAGGCAGAGCGCGGAAGTGCCCGTGAAATGGACAAACCGCACGAGCCGCGCGGCGACGCCAAGGCGGCGCTTGCCGCCGCAACCCTGCGGCACGAAGCCGACTACCTCATTCCGACCGAGCATCACAATCCGATGGAGCTCTATGCGACGACGGCGGTCTGGGAGGGCGACGGCAAGCTCACGGTCTACGACAAGACCCAAGGCGTCCAGAACGTGCACAAGTTCCTCTGCGGCGTGTTCGAGAAGAAGCCGGAGGACATCCGCGTGCTATCGCCCTATGTCGGCGGCGCGTTCGGTTCCGGCCTGCGGCCGCAATATCAGCTGGTGCTGGCGACAATGGCCGCGCTCGCGCTCGAGCGCTCCGTCCGCG
>JAEYTQ010000592.1 GCA_023433965.1 Pseudomonadota bacterium
CCGAGATGGCCGATATACGGCTCGGACGTGACGAACGTCATCGGGACCCGGTCGCGCAGCTTTCGCCGGCGCAGCTCCGTCTCCAAGATGAAAAGGAATTCGTAGGCCGGCCCAAAGCAGGAGGCGCCCTGCACGGCGCCGATCACGACCGGGCCGGGATTTGCCGCAAGCTTCTCGAAGGCTTCTCGCGCATGTGCGGCATGATCGACGTGGCAGACCGACTGGGTGTGGCCTTGCGGACCGAGACCCGGAATCTCGTCGAACGCCAGTTCGGGACCGGTCGCGACGACCAGATAGTCATAGTCTATCGACGCGCCATCGCCGAGCTCGACGCGGTTCTCCGTCGGGTGGACGCGCCTCGCGCCCTGCGTCAACAGCCGCACTCCCTTGCGCTTCATGATATCCGCGAGATCGATCTCGATCTCTTCCCGCTTCCGCCAGCCGATTGCGACCCAAGGATTCGATGGGACGAAATGATAGGCGGAGCCTTGCGAGACGACGCTAAGGCGATCCTCCTTCCTCAATTGGGGCAGCAATTCATAGGCCATCAGCGTTCCGCTCAGACCAGCTCCAATAACGACGACTTCCGCCATGGGTACCTCCGTTGGACCAAGCCGCTCCGCCGATTGAGTTCCGGCTGTCGTGCGGCGCTTGACGATATATTCGTAATTTCGTATATACGCAAGTATGAAGATGAACATCGAAATCATGGAGCGGGCGGCGGATCAGGCCAGCGAGCTGCTGAAGGCGCTCGCCAACCGGCACCGTCTGCTGATCATCTGTCAGCTGATCGATGGCGAGCGCTCGGTCGGCGAGCTCGCCGAATTTTTGGACCTGCGGGACTCCACGGTCTCCCAACATCTTGCGCTCCTTCGCAAGGATGGCCTGGTGTCCGCCCGGCGTGAGGCGCAGACGATCTTCTATTCGATCTCGAGCGAGCCGGCGCGCGAGGTGTTGCGGACGCTCTATCAAGCGTTTTGCGCGCCGAAGTCTGCAAGAACCAAGTGAAACCTAGGAGAGCTCGGGTGAGGGCGCCTTGAGCAGGATCAACACGCCCCATTTCGATGCAGATGAAAAGAGCTACAGCAGCGTGGTGGTGCTTTGATCATGACACGGACCTATCCCATGCGACGTCTGGCGGGATCTTTGGGCTTCCTCGCCGCCCTCGCGACAATCGGCCTGCCCGGAGCACCGGCGACTGCGGCCGAAACGCTCGTCGTGACGCGGCAGTCGATCGCCGATGAAAAGGCCGTGTTTGCCACGGTCGAAAGCACCAGCGTGGTGCCGGCGCGCGGCCGGATCGGCGGCACGGTGGCTCAGCTCAAGGTCAGGGAAGGAGATCGCGTCGCGGCCGGCCAGGCGATCGCGACGATCGGCGACGAAAAGCTCGTGCTGCAGATGAAATCGCTCGATGCGCAGATCGAGGCGCTGCAGGCGCAGGCCAACCAGGCGCAGCTCGACTTCACGCGGACCGAAGGTCTGGTCGAGCGCGGGATCCTGCCGCGGATCAAGCTCGACGAGCAGCGCACGGCGCTGAACGTCGCCGAGAACGGCCTGCGCGCCAAGACCGCGGAACGGGCGGTGATCAACGAGCAGCTCAACCAGGGGCAGGTTCTCGCGCCCGCGGACGGTCGCGTGCTGAGGCGGCTGATCACGGTGGGATCCGTCGTGCTCGCAGGCGACCCCATCGTCACCGTCGCCCAGCAGAACTTCAAGCTGCGGCTTCGCGTGCCCGAACGGCATGCGCGGTCGCTCAAGGCGGGGGATCGGATCCGCATCGACGGTGCGGAGTTTGCCGGAGAAGCCGTCAAGTCCGGCGTCATCGATCTCGTCTATCCTCAGATCGAGGAGGGACGCGTCATTGCGGATGCGACCGTCGAGGGCCTCGGCGAATATTTCGTCGGCGACCGCTTGCGGGTCTGGATCTCGGGCGGCACGCGAGCAGCGTTCGTCATCCCCTCCAGCTACGTGGCGACCCGGTTCGGCATCGACTACGTTCGGCTTCTGAAGAATAATGGAGCACTGGACGTGCCGGTGCAGCGTGGGCGCGAATTGCCGACGCCGGCGCTTCCCGATGGGCTCGAGATCCTGTCCGGCATTTCGGCCGGCGACCAGTTGGTGCGGCCGTGAATCTCGGGCTGTCGGGACGCTTGACCAAGTCGACGATCGCATCGCCGCTGACGCCACTGTTTCTGCTCGCGTCACTCGTCGTGGGGCTGATCGCCGTGGTGGCGATCCCCCGGGAAGAGGAGCCGCAAATCAGCGTTCCCATGGTGGACATCCGTGTCAATGCCGACGGCCTGCGCGGGCCGGACGCGGTTGAGCTGGTGAGCAAGCCGTTGGAGTCGATCGTCAAGGGCATCGACGGCGTCGAGCACGTCTACAGCCAGACGGAGGACGACCGCGTCATGGTCACCGCGCGCTTCCTGGTCGGCACCAAGTTCGAGGATGCAATTCTGCGGGTGCACGAGAAGATCCGCGCCAATATGGATCGTATTCCCGTCGGCATCCCCGAGCCTTTGATCGTGGGACGGGGCATCAATGACGTCGCGGTGACGGTGTTGACGCTGTCGCCCAAGCCGGAGGCTGCCAACCGCTGGACCGACAAGGATCTCTACGAACTGGCCGACAAGCTGCGTGCGGAGCTGATGAAGGTCGACGACATCGGCCTGACCTACATATCGGGCGGCGCGGCGCAACAGATCCGGGTGGAACCCGATCCGGAGAAGCTGTCGCTGTTTGGCGTCACGCTTCAGCAGCTGGTCGCCAAAGTCAGGGATGCCAACCGTTCGTTCCTGGCCGGGCAGGTCCGCGATGCCGGCCTCGTGCGGAGCGTCGCGGCGGGCCAGACGCTCTCAGGCATTCCCGACGTCGGACTATTGCTCATCACCAGCCGCGACGGCCGTCCGGTCTACGTCAAGGACGTCGCCTCCGTCATCGTCGGACCGAGCACCGTCGAGCATCGCGTCTGGTCGGACTCGCGCGATTCCGCCGGACAATGGGCACGGACGCCCGCCGTCAGCCTTGCGCTGGCCAAGCGGGCCGGCGCCAATGCCGTCGTCGTGTCCGAGAACATCGCCCATCGCCTGGAAGGATTGAAGGCGCGCCTCATTCCCGAAGACGTCCAGGTGACCGTGACGCGCGATTACGGCGAGACGGCCAACGAGAAGGCCAACGAGCTGCTGTTCCACCTTGCCCTCGCGACGATCTCCATCGTCGTTCTGATCGCGATCGCGATCGGCTGGCGCGAGGCGCTGGTGACCTTCGTCGTGATTCCCACGACGATCCTACTGACGATGTTCGCCGCCAATTTGATGGGCTACACCATCAACCGCGTCAGCCTGTTCGCCCTGATCTTCTCGATCGGCATTCTCGTCGACGATGCCATCGTCGTCGTCGAGAACATCGCGCGGCACTGGGCCATGCGTGACGGCCGGCCGCGCCTGCAGGCGACCATCGAGGCGGTCGCCGAGGTTGGCAACCCCACCATCGTCGCGACGTTGACCGTGGTGGCCGCGCTGTTGCCGATGCTGTTCGTGTCGGGCCTGATGGGCCCCTATATGGCTCCGATCCCGGCCAATGCGTCGGCTGCCATGCTGTTCTCGTTCTTCGTCGCCATGGTGGTGGCGCCCTGGCTGATGCTCAAGCTCGCACCGAAGGGCGACATGGCATCGGGGCACGCGGGGCACGACGAAGGCCGGCTCGGCCGGCTGTACCGGCGCTTCGCCGCGCCGATCGTTCGGAGCAAGCGCTCGGCCTGGCTGTTCCTGCTCGGCGTCGGCATCGCGACGTTGCTCTCGATGACGCTGTTCGCGACCAAGTCGGTGACGGTCAAGCTGCTGCCGTTCGACAACAAGTCCGAGATCGCCGTGGTCGTCGACCTGCCGGAAGGGGCGAGCCTGGAGGCGACCGAGCGCACGCTGTTCGGCGCGGCCGAGATCGCGCGGCAATTGCCGGAGGTCACCTCGTTGCAATCCTATGCCGGCACCCCCGCTCCCTTCAATTTCAACGGCCTGGTGCGCCACTACTACTTGCGGGAGAGGCCCGAGCTGGGCGAGGTGCAGGTCAATCTGGCTACGCGCGGCGAGCGCAAGCGCGCGAGCCATGAGATCGCGCTCGAGTTGCGCGAGAAGCTGAAGGCGCTCGATCCGCCCGCGGGCACCAGCATCAAAGTGGTTGAAGTGCCGCCCGGCCCGCCGGTGCTATCGACGCTGCTCGCCGAGGTCTATGGTCCGGATGCGACCACGCGTCGGGCGGTCACTGCCGAGCTCAAGAAAATCTTCGCGGAGGTGCCGTTCATCGTCGACATCGACGATTCGATCGGCGAGAAGCGGCCGCGGTTGCGGCTCTCCATCGACCAGGACCGTCTCGAGTTCTTCGGCGTCGAGCAGCGCGACGTCTACGACACGATCCAGACCCTGTTCGGCGGCACTTCGGTCGGCTATTCGCATCGGGGCGAGGATCGCAACCCGATCGAGATCGCGGTGCGCCTCGGAAAGCGCGCTCTGGTCTGGGACGAGGCTCTGGCCTCCACGCCAGTGCCGGCCAATACGCTGCCCGGCAGCAAGACCGTGGTCGAGCTCGGCCAGGTCGTGAAGGCGACCGTGGAGGAGGGCTCGCCGACGATCTTCCGCCGCGACGGCCGCTTCGCCGACATGGTGATGGCCGAGCTCGCAGGGCGCTTCGAGGCACCGCTCTACGGCATGCTCGCGGTTGCCGATCGCGTCGATGCCCACGATTGGGGCAAGCTGCCGAAGCCCGCGATCAGCCTGCACGGCCAGCCGTCGGACGAGTCGCGTCCGACGCTGCTGTGGGACGGCGAATGGGAGATCACCTGGGTGACCTTCCGCGACATGGGCGCTGCCTTCGGTGCGGCGATCCTCGGCATTTACGTGCTGGTCGTGGCCCAGTTCAGGAGCTTCCGCCTGCCGCTCGTGATCCTGACGCCGATTCCGCTGACGCTGATCGGCATCCTGATCGGGCACTGGCTCCTGGGTGCGCCGTTCACCGCGACCTCGATGATCGGATTCATCGCGCTGGCCGGAATCATCGTGCGAAATTCGATCCTGCTGGTGGACTTCATCCGGCATAGCGGCGCCGAGGGCAAATCGCTCCGCGAGGTGGTGCTGGAGGCCGGAGCCGTCCGCTTCAAGCCGATCCTGCTCACCGCGCTTGCGGCCATGATCGGTGCCGCAACCATCCTGCTCGATCCGATTTTCCAGGGGCTGGCGATCTCGCTCCTGTTCGGGCTCGCGTCCTCGACGCTGCTCACCGTGCTGGTGATACCCGCGATCTACATCGCCTTGCGCGCGCCGCGCGAGGTCTCGACCACAGCCCAATCCAGCTAGCGAGGAATCGATGGACAAGAACTACGTCGAAATCACCAGGGACATCTCGGCCAACCTGAAGAAGCTGAGGAACGACATTCCGGATACCATGAAGGGATTCGCCTTGCTCGCGCAGGCGGCTACGCGCGACGGTGCGCTCGACAAGAAGACCAAGGAGCTGATCGCCCTGGCGCTCGGCGTCGCCGCGCATTGCGATGGCTGCATCGGCTTTCACACCGAGGCGCTCGTCAAGCTCGGTG
>JAEYTQ010000612.1 GCA_023433965.1 Pseudomonadota bacterium
CAGCTCCGGCAGCAGCGTGTTCAGCATCTCCATGTAATAGCTGGTCTTGAAAGCGGTGGCGGTGACGATCGCCGCGCAGCCGACCTTCCGAAGCGCAAATTCCAGCTCGCTGAGCCGGTAGGCGGGATTGATCGTCACCAGGATCAGGCCGGCCTTGGCGGCGGCGAACTGGGTTAGCGTCCATTCCGGCCGGTTCAGCGACCAGATGCCGATCCGCTCGCCGCGTTCGAGCCCGAGCGCGAGAAAGCCTGCGGCGAGCGCGTCGACCCGCTCGGCGAATTCTCGCCAGGTCCATCGGACGCCGTGGCTGGGCGAGACCAGCGCCTCGCGGCTTCCCCAGCGCCGCACCGCGTGGTCCAGGCTGCGACCAATGGTGTCGCCGAGCAGCGGCGCGTCCGAGATGCCGCAAACGTAGCTGTCACCTATATCCGCCAAATCAAACTCCCCCCGTCAAAGATCGTCGGCGAACTTTCTCCGGGGTCATGCCCGGGCTTAACCCGGGCATGACGCGCGGTGAAAGCTAGCCCCTCACGCCGCCTTTTGACCGCTCCCGGCGGCATCGAGCCCGGCATAGACGCCACGCTCGAATCCCGCGAACGCCTCCAGGCATTTCGCGTCGCCGAACGGCAACAGCTGCATCAGGATCACGCCGGTGACGTCGCGCGCCGGATCGATCCAGTAATAGGTGTTGGCCAGGCCCGCCCAGGCGAGGCTGCCGGCGCTGCGGCCTTCGGCGGTCTTGGCGGTGTTGATCATGAAGCTGAGGCCCCACTTCTTCACCTGCTCAGGATAGAGATCGACGTCGTTGGTGTACATCGGCGCCGCCGTCGTCATCTTGGTCATGTTGAGATCGCCCATCTGGTTCTGGCTCATCATGGCGATCGTGTCGCCCTTCAGCACCTGATTTCCGTTGCCGCGGCCTTTGTTCAGGATCATCTGGGTGAACTTGATGTAGTCGGCCGCGGTCGAGTAGAGGCCGCCGCCACCCATGTGGAATTCCGGCTCCTGCTCGAGCTCGAACGGGATCGACGCGAGCTGGCCGTCCTCGCCGCGCGCATGCATGCCGACCAGCCGCTTGCGCATGCTGTCGGTGATCTTGAAGGCCGTGTCGCTCATGCCGAGCGGGTTGAACAGGTTGTCGCGCAGGTAAGCATCCAGCCGCTTGCCGCTGATCGCCTCCACCGCCTTGCCGACGAAGTCGATGTTGGTGCCGTATTCCCAGCGCGTGCCGGGGTCGGTCATGATCGGGGTCTTCAGCGCGGCGTTCTGGCAGGTGGTGATGGCGGGAATCCCGTGCTTGTCGAGATAGACCGCGAGATCTCCGTTCCACATATTGTAGCAGAAGCCGGCGGTGTGGGTCATGAGCTGGCGCAACGTGATCGGCCCCTTGGCCGGGCGCAGCTTCGCCTCGCCATTGGCGTCGAAACCTTCCAGCACCTGCGGATTGGCGAGATCGGGCAGCACATCGCCGATCGGCGCATCCAGCGACAGCTTGCCCTGCTCGACCAGCTGCATCGCGGCCGCCGTCGTCACGGCCTTGGTCATCGATGCGATCCAGAACACGCTGTCAGCGGTCATCGGATCGGGCTTGGACAGATCGCGCTTGCCGAACGCGCCCTGGTACAGCACGTCGTTACCGCTGGCGGCGATGGCGACGACGCCGGGAATCTCCTTGGCTTCGCTCTTCTGACGCAGAATCTCGTCGATCTCGGCTTTGCTTTGCATGGGGTTTCCTCAGGTTTGATTATTGTTGGAAGCGATGGATTGTCCTCCGGGATGTCCAGCGCGGCAAGCGCCTTCTATGGACCTGTACGGGTCGCGATGTCGTGACTTGACGGTCTTGATCCAACGCAGGACGACAACGAGGCTGAGCGCCTATGCTGGTTTACAATCTTCGGTGGACTGACATGCCTCAACTGGATGGGCTTTGCGTTATGCTCGGGATTTTCGAACCCCTGAAACATTTCGTGAGCTGCGGCGTTCAGCATCCGGCCGGTCGGTGAGCCGATAAGACTTGATGCAAATGTTGCCGGCCGTGGATGGGCGGCGAGGGGGGACCTCAGATGATTTCGACCTGGAGCGAATGGAAGCGCTATCCCCGTCCGGGACGCGGCGAGAACCTGGAGGCGCCGATTTCGCCGGGGATCTACGAGGTCCGCGTCGCCGGCACCGGCGCACTCTACTCCTTCGGGGCGGTGGACAATCTGGCGCAGGCGCTGGCTCTGCTGCCTGTCGGCTCGAAGTCATGGTTCGGCCGCCGCGACACGTCTCATGTCCCCGATCTCGAGTACCGGACCTGCGCGACCTCCACGAAGGCGGACGCCAAGGCCGCCGCCGAGCGGATGATCGGCCGCCGCGAGACCTATATGAGCGGCGCGGCGTAAGGCCGCTGCCAGTTTAACTGCCATCTGACGTGCGTTTGCAGGGCGGTGCATTGCGTACCGTCTGTCCCTATATTGCGGCCGATCCGATCGCCAGGGAGAAACGCCATGACCCAGACCGCCGCCGCCCGCGCTCCGCAAGCCACCGCCATCCTGCGCGACCGGCTGAAGGACCCTTCGCTGCTGAAGGAGGCCTGCTACATCGACGGCGCCTGGGTCGGCGCGCCCGTCTTCGCCGTCAACAATCCCGCGACCGGCGCCGAGCTCGCAAAGGTTCCGCAGCTTGGCGCGGACGATACGACCAAGGCGGTCGAGGCCGCCGAGCGCGCCTTTCCGGGCTGGGCCAAGCACACCGCGAAACAGCGCTCCAACATCCTGCGCAAATGGTTCGAGCTTATTACGGCCAACCGCGAGGATCTTGCGCTGATCCTGACCTCCGAGCAGGGCAAGCCACTCTCCGAGGCGCTCGGCGAGGTCGATATCGGCGCCGCCTATATCGAGTTCTTCGCCGAGGAAGCCCGCCGCGTCTATGGCGAGACCATCCCGACCCAGCGGCCCGATGCGCGCCTGCTCGCGATCAAGCAGCCGATCGGCGTCTGCGGCGCCATCACGCCGTGGAATTTCCCGAACTCGATGATCACGCGCAAAGTGTCTCCGGCGCTCGCGGCCGGCTGCACCGTCGTGCTCAAGCCCGCCAATGAAACGCCGCTGTCGGCGCTCGCGCTGGCGGTGCTCGCCGAGAAGGCCGGCATCCCCAAGGGCGTGCTCAACATCATCACCGGCGAAGCGTCCCCCATCGGCAAGGTGCTGTGCGAGCATCCCGCCGTGCGTTTCGTCGGCTTCACCGGCTCGACCGCCGTCGGCAAGATCCTCTACCAGCAGGCTTCCGTCGGCGTGAAGCGGCTCGGCCTCGAGCTCGGCGGCAATGCGCCCTTCGTGGTGTTCGACGATGCCGACATCGATGCTGCAGTCGAAGGCGCCATCGTCTCGAAGT
>JAEYTQ010000621.1 GCA_023433965.1 Pseudomonadota bacterium
CTCGCGGACAGTCTATCAGAGCTACCTGCCCGCATTCTTCATCGCCGGCGCGCTCTGCGTGTTCGCGGCCTTGATCGTGCTGGCGCTGTCGCGGCAGCCAAAACTGCAGGCGGCGACCGCCTGAGAACCGCCAAGCCTGATCCAGATGGGGACGCCGAATACGGCGGCGTCACCACCCGTAAGCCTGCGGCCGGTTTTTCAGCTTGCAGCTGACCGCCATCTCGGCCGGCGAAGATGCCCACGCTGTATTGGAAAGAACGCCTTCCGGTCTGGACCACAATCCCGTTAGACTCCCCGCCGCAAACGTGAAAAATAGCCTCCGCACGTCGCGTGCGCAGTGCACACCAAGATGCGCCAGGGGAAACGAAATGCCGGCTGCCTTCCTGTCCTCCGATCCCGTCATCCCGACCGTTCCCTTGACGCCCGGGATGCGCGATGCGTTGCGCGCCATCGTCGGCGAGAAGGGCCTGATCGAGGACGAGCATGGCAAGCAGCCATTCGTGACGGATTGGCGCGGGTTGCTGGCCGGCGCTGCCGGTGCCGTCGTTCGTCCTGGGAGCACCGAGGAGGTCTCGAGCGTGGTCCGGCTCTGCCATGAGCACGGCATTGCCATCGTGCCGCAGGGCGGCAACACCGGCCTGATGGGTGGAGCGACGCCCTGGCCTGCGCACACCGGCATCGTGCTGTCCCTCGGCCGCATGAATCGCGTGCTGGATGTCGACCCCGTCGGCTATTCGATGACGGTCGAGGCCGGCTGCGTGCTTCAGACGCTTCAGGAGACAGCGGCTGAGCACGACCGTTTCCTGCCGCTCAGCCTTGGCGCCCAGGGCTCATGCATGATCGGCGGCAACCTCTCGACCAATGCGGGCGGCGTGCAGGTGCTGCGCTATGGCAATGCCCGCAACCTGGTGTTGGGGCTCGAGGTCGTGCTGCCCAACGGCGAGGTCTGGGACGGATTGCGAGCGCTCAAGAAGGACAATACCGGCTACGACCTCAAGCATCTGTTCATGGGCGCCGAGGGCACGCTCGGCATCATCACCAAGGCCGTGCTGAAGCTGTGGCCGGCACCGAAGGACGTCAGCACGGCATGGCTGGCGATCCGGGATCCACGGGCCGCGCTGGAGATCCTGTCCGAAGCCCATAGCGCGTCGGAAGACAATGTCGGCTCCTGCGAGCTGATGAGCCGCAGCGCGATCGACATGGTGTTGCGCCATATCCCCGGCATCCAGGATCCGCTGAGGGCGGAGACGCCGTGGTATCTCCTGCTGGAATGGTCGTCGGCGCGCCCACGCCGTGACGGCGTTGAAGGCATGTCGGAGAAGCTCGAGCAGTTTCTCGCCGATCAGCTCGAGTCCGGCCGTGTGCTCGACGCGGCGGTCGCGCAGACCGTCGGCCAGTCGCGCAACATGTGGCGCATCCGGGAGGGTGTTGCCGAGGCCTCACGCGCCGAAGGAGCCGGGTTGAGCTACGACGTTTCCGTCGCGATCTCCCGGATACCGGAGTTCATCGACAGGGGGACCAAGGCCGTGCTCGACATACTGCCGAGCATACGGCCCTACCCGCTCGGACACATCGGCGACGGCAACCTGCATTTCTCGTTCATGGGGCCGGTGGGGATGGATCGGCAGACGCTGGCTCAATACAAGGGCGCGATCACACGGGCGGTGAACGATCTCGTCACCTCCCTAGGCGGCTCGATCTCGGCGGAGCACGGCATCGGCGTCGACAAGCTCGACGAGCTCGGCCACTACCGCTCGAAGACCGAGCTCGACATCATGCGCACCATCAAGCGTGCGCTCGACCCGCAGAACATCATGAATCCCGGCAAGGTGCTCCGGCTGTGATGACGCCGGGCACCTCTCCGTCTCAACCGCGTGGATTGACGATCGTGTAGCCTCGCAGGGACCGCGCATGCAGCCGCGTCGCGCGACCGCCCGAATTGGCATCATACGCCATCCACATATCACCGCCGAGGTGCTGCTCCAGAACGAAGACATGGCCGCGCCGGGCCGCAACCATTCCAGGCGCCGGCGACGTACGCGGAAAGCGCAGCCAGTTCGAGGCGAGGTTCAATTCCGGGACGATTCGGCCGAACACGCGCAGGGATGCGCCGCAGCCGCAGAAAGACGACGGGCATCCAGCCGGACGCCCGCCAACGATCCGGCCAGTCGAGACGATGGTCGAGGTGGCGGTATTTCCTACGTCAGTCACCGTCATTCGGGTCGAGCGATAGGCTTGCAACGCATGCCTTGGCGCACGCTCGCGGCGCGCTTGCGAATACGAGAAGTCGCAGGGCATGGTGACGTTGCATTCGGGCGCTTGAAGAACGCGATAAGGTCGCGCTTCCGAGACGGAACAGGTAGCGACAAAGAGCATACACGCAGAAAGAACTTGTTTAATCATTGCAGGTCTCTGAGTTGGAGATCCTGCCCCGCGCGGGAGAAGCGAATATTGATTTGGCCAAAATGGGTCCAAAGCGCGGCCAAAAACTGCTTCTTCTTGCCCTCTTAACTTAGATCACGTTCAAAGTGTCCCATTCGACGGCGCGACAACTTCCCCTCTATTGCATCATCGCAGCCGCGATCTTCTCCGCCGACATCAATACGGGAAAATTGGTGTTGGCGCAGGGCACCACCGGGAATATCGAGGCATCCACGACGCGCAGGCCCTGGATCCCTTTGACCCGGCCCTGATTGTCGACCACCGCCATCGCATCGTCGGCGCGGCCCATGCGGCATGAGCAGGAGGCGTGCCACACGCCGATGGTTGCCTTGCGCACGAAGGCTTCCAGCGCCTCGTCGTCGGTCATCACCTGATCGAAGGTAAAGCCTTCCACCACGAAATTGTCGATCATGTAGTGACGCAGCGCCGCCGGACCGTCCATCAAGGCCGCGGCGATCCTGGTCAGGATTTTGTTCTTGGTATTGACCACGCCGATCTTGCGGACCTTGTCGGTATAGGCGGCCGGGAACGGCTTGTCCGTGACCTCTTTGACGATGTCGCTCATCTGAATCGCCGCCATCTTGCGGAAACCGCTCATCAGGCGATCGAGATCGCGCCGGTCGGACAGCAGATTGAACTCGACGACCGGCTCTGCCGACGGATCGCGCCAGGCGAGCTTGACCTGTCCGGTCTCTGAATAGGTCTTGTTGACGAAGGTCAGAAGCGAGCCGATCTGCTCGCCGACGGCGTGCCAGGCCGACTTGGAGAGCAGGACGACGAACATGTCGCCCTTCGGAACGCCGGCAAGGCCTGAGGAGTAGCGCAGGCCGAGCTGCATGTGGCGCCGGGTGTGCTCGTTCATGCGGGCGCCGCGGCGGACGAAGGACGACAGCGAGATCGAGGGATGATCCATCAGGCGCTGGCCGACGCCCGGCAGGCCCATCAGCACGGGAATGCCCATATCCTTGAGGTGGCCGACCGGACCGATGCCCGCGCGCAGCAGATGCGCCGGCGAATGGATCGCGCCGCTGGAAAGGATGATCTCGCGTCCGCGGAATTCCTGCTCGCGTCCGTCAACCACCGCCTTCACGCCAACGCATTGCGTGCCTTCGAACAGCAGCTCTCTGACTTGCGTGTTGGTGGAGATGGTGAGATTGGCGCGCGCGCGGGTGTCGCGATCCAGATAGCCCATTGCGGCGGAGACGCGCTGCTCGGCCCGGTTGGAATGGGTCACCGGGAAGAAGCCGTCGACGAACTCGCCGTTCTGGTCCGGCAGGAACTGATGGCCAGCCTGCGCGAAGGCTTGCGCGAACGCCTCCGAATGCCGCGTCCAGTGCTCCCTCGGAATGCGGCGGACCGGGATGCGGCCGTCCTTGCCGTGGTAGGGACCGTCGAAATCGAGGTCGCGCTCGACCTTCTTGAAGAAGGGCAGCACGTCGGCCCACGACCAGCCCTCGGCGCCGCGCGCCTGCCATTCGTCGTAGTCGGTCGGCGCACCGCGATTGGCCATCTGGCCGTTGATCGACGAACCGCCCCCGAGCACCCGCGCCTGCTCGTATTTGCGCAAAGGCGGACGCGCTTCGTTCGGATTGTTGTGGCTGACGACCTGCGTCGTGACCTTGAGCTCGGTCCAGTGGAAGCGCGGATCGAAATAGGCCGTGCCCGGATAGCTGTCCCTGATCTCGGCCGGCTCGTTGCCGGGTGGCGTGTCCTGGCCGGCTTCGCACAGCAGGACCTTGTTGGCGCTTCGGGCGGAGAGCCGGTGGGCCAGCACGGACCCCGCCGAGCCGCCGCCCACGATGATGTAGTCGTACACGTTGGCGTTTCCTGTTGTTCTCGTTGGTTAGCAATCCGTCATCCCCGCGCAACGGCAAAGCCGCTGTCGCTGAGGTGCTCCTGGCGCGAAGCAAGGCATCGCGCCGGGAGCCTCGAAGGATGCACGGCCCCGATGCAGCCGGGCCGTCGTCCTTCGAGGGCCGCCGAAGTAGCGGCCACCTCGGGATGACGGTGATGGAGTGTCGCCTCCTGCAAGCGCCTAAGGCCTGATCGAAAAATTCTCCGGCGGCCCTGCCTTTCGCAGCGGCTCGGCCAGGCGCGCGAACTCGCACAGCAGCGATCTCGTCTTCCTGGGATCGATGATCTCCTCGACCCAGAATTTCTCGGCCGAGCGGAACGGCGAGCGCAGCTTGTTGAGGCGCTCCTGGATCTCCTCCAGCTTGGCGGCCTTGTCCTCGGCCGCGTCGATGTCGGCGCGATAAGCCGCCTCGATACCGCCTTCCAGCGGCAGCGAGCCCCAATAGGCCGACGGCCAAGCGTAGCGGATCGAGAAGCGGTCGGCCGGCTGATGGACGACGCCGGCCACACCGAATGCGTTGCGCAGGATCACGGTGCACCAGGGCACGGTGGTCTGGTTCACCGCAGCCATGGCGCGGACGCCGTGGCGGATGGTCGCCGCCTTCTCGGCATCGAGGCCGATCATGAAGCCGGGGCAGTCCATGAGGTAGACGATCGGCAGATGGAAGGTCTCGGCGAAATCGACCCAGCGCA
>JAEYTQ010000622.1 GCA_023433965.1 Pseudomonadota bacterium
GCGCTGAACCCCACGAGTTAGACAAGCGCAAACGAGAGCTGGACAGCAGGTTCAAAGCAGCCGGGCTGAAGTTCGACCCGGTCGCCTTCACCTATTCGTTCCGTTCGGGTGCCACCATCCTGCATTCGGTCGATCATGTCTTCCGCGAGCCCACGATCTACAAGAGCATTCATTCGATCGACATCGGCCACCCCTTGCACAATTCCCTCAGCGATGCGGGTCCGAGCGTCGTGGAGCTTTGGGATCTCGCCGAAGCCGACGACAGGGAGGATATCGAGGGCTGGCGCGCGCCGTTCGACGGCGTCGCCGTGACAAGTCCCGAGGTCAAGCTCGCCCGCCGCATCCAGGGTGATATCAAGCGGCTGGTCGAGAGCGGATCGCTGACGGGACACGCGGGTGAACGCCGGCCGCTGCGCTATGGCGACATGCTGATCCTTGTGCGCCGGCGCGGCAATGCGTTCGACGCCGTGATCCAGGCACTGAAGCACGCCGGCGTTCCGGTCGCCGGCGCCGACCGACTGAAGCTCACCGAGCATATCGCCATCATCGATTTGATGAACCTCGCCGACGCGCTGCTGCTGCCGCAGGACGACCTCGCGCTGGCGGTGGCGCTGAAGAGCCCGCTGTTCGGGCTCGATGACGACGACCTGTTCACGCTCGCCTGGGACCGCAAGGGCTCGCTGCGCCGCGCGCTCGGCGAGCATGCGGGTACAAGCGAAAGGTTCGCCGCGGCATTGCGGCGCCTCGAAGCCTGCGAGATGCGGGCGCGCGAGGAGACGCCGTTCGCATTTTACGCCTGGCTGCTCGGGGGCGACGGCGGTCGCGCGCGTATCCTGCGCCGGCTCGGATACGAGGCCAATGACGCGCTCGACGAGTTCCTGGAGCTGTCGCTGAACTACGAGCGCAAGGCACCGGCCTCGCGGCAGGGCTTCATGGCCTGGCTGCGCTCGGCCGATACCGAGGTGAAGCGCGACATCGAGATCTCGCGCGACGAGGTCCGGGTCATGACGGTGCACGGCGCCAAGGGCCTGGAGGCCTCGGTCGTGTTCATGGTCGACACCACCTCGTCGCCCGCGGATTCGCAGCGGGTGCGGCTGATCCACGTGCCGCGCGGCAACGGCGGTGAGGTCGTGGTCTGGGCGGGGCGCAAGGCTGATGATCCCAAGCCGGTCGCGGACGCGCGCAAGGCCATGCTCGAGGAGACCGAGGACGAGTATCGCCGTCTGCTCTATGTCGCGATGACGCGCGCGGCCGACCGGCTGATCGTCGGCGGCTGCATGCCCGGCAACATGAGGACAGTGCGCAAGCTGAGCTGGTACGACCTCGTCGACACCGGGCTTGCCGGCTCGGGCCTCGACAAGCAGGTGATCGAGACCCCGCTCGGCAAGGTGACCCGATTCGCCCGGCCGGAGGATGTCGCGACGCTTGGCGCGCCCGCGACGTCCGTGGACCGCACCGTCGCATTGCCGGACTGGCTGCGGATGCCGGCGCGCGAGATGATCGATGACGATCCCGTGCGTCCTTCGGGCCAGCCGGCCGAGGACGGGCGCAGCGTGCGATCAGGCGAATCGGTGCAGTCCCGCGCGCTGGCGCTGCAGCGCGGCACGCTGGTGCATCGTCTGCTGCAATCCCTGCCCGACATCGCCATCGAGCGCCGCCGCGAGGCCGCGCTCGGCTTCATGGCGCGCAACGCCTCGGACTGGCCGGAGGCCGATCGCATCGCGCTGGCCGAAAAAGTGCTCGGCTTGATCTCCGAGCCTCGTTTTGCCCCGGTGTTTGCCGCCGGCAGCCGGGCGGAGGTCGCCATTGTCGGCAAGCTCGACCGGCCGGGCCGCAGCCCCGCCCTGGTGTCCGGGCAGATCGACCGGCTGGTCGTTCGCCCCGACGAGGTCTTGATCGTTGATTTCAAGACCAACCAGGCGGCGCCCAGGAGCGCGGCCGAGGCACCGCGGGCCTATGTCCGGCAGCTTGCGCTGTACCGGGCGGTGCTGTCGCGGCTTTATCCGCAAAAGCCCGTCCGGGCCGCTCTGCTCTGGACCGAGACCCTTGAATATATGGAGATTTCGGCCCCCGCGCTGGACGCGGCGCTGGCATCCCTTCATCTCGCTGTGAGCGTCCTTGACCCGGCAAGGGGCCGTTCATAGGTTGGCAGCATGATCCCGGGCGCGATTCCAGGTCGCGCCGATTCTTTCAACCGAGTGAGGTAATCTCCATGGCCGTTAGCAAGGTTTCCGACGCCGATTTCGAAGCCGAAGTGCTCAAGGCGAACGGCCCCGTGGTCGTCGATTTCTGGGCCGAATGGTGCGGCCCCTGCCGCATGATCGCGCCCGCCCTCGACGAGATCGCCGGCGCGATGGGCGACAAGGTCAAGATCGTCAAGCTCAACGTCGACGAGAGCCCGAAGACCGCGTCCAAGTACGGCGTGATGTCGATCCCGACCCTGATGATCTTCAAGGGCGGCGAGATGGCCTCCCGCCAGGTCGGCGCTGCGCCCAAGGCGAAGCTGCAGCAGTGGATCACCTCCGCGGTCTGATCCGCCTCCTGCAAGATTATTTTCGAAACGGCCGGCGAAACGCCGGCCGTTTGCGTTGACGGGACGTGTCCAGCGTATGACGAGTCCCGCCCTTGCCGACCCCTCCCGCGAAGCGTGCGCGAAAATCGACCTCTCTGGTTGCCATGGAAGCGCGTTCGGTCGATGAGATTCCCCGCGGCAAGGAGTGGCAATACGAACCGAAATGGGACGGCTTCCGCTGCCTGCTGTCGCGCAACGGCGATGATGTCGACCTGCGCTCGAAGTCGGGCGAGGATCTCGCGCGCTATTTCCCGGAGGTCGTCGCGGCGGCCTTGAGGCTGAAGGCCGACCACTTCACGCTCGACGGCGAACTCGTCGTGCCTCAGGGCAAGGGCTTTTCCTTCGACGCGCTGCTGCAACGGATTCATCCGGCCGCGAGCCGCGTGAAGAAGCTGTCGGAGGAGACACCAGCGCTCTATCTCGTGTTCGATCTGCTCACGACGGCCAGGAAGAAGGATCTGGCCGAGAAGACGCTGCGCGAGCGCCGGCCGGCATTGGATGCGTTCGCGCAAGCCAACCTCGAGGGCGGCCTCTTCCGTCTTTCACCGTGGACAATGAGTTACGCCACGGCGAAGAAATGGCTGGCGCAATCCGGCGGCGGCTCGGACGGCGTCATCGCCAAGCGCATCGACCTGCCCTACCAGGCGGGAAATCGCGATGGCATGCAGAAGATCAAGAAATTCCGCAGCGCCGATTGCGTGGTTGGCGGCTTCCGCTATGCCAGCAACAAGATCGCGGGCCGCAAGGTGATCGGCTCGCTGCTGCTCGGGCTCTACGACGATGCCGGCTTGCTGCATCATGTCGGCTTCACG
>JAEYTQ010000685.1 GCA_023433965.1 Pseudomonadota bacterium
GCCACAGCGCGAAATTGTTGAAGAAGGCGCCGCCGCCTTCATATTGCCAGGCACCGGTCACTGCCGGAATGCAATTAGCAGCGTGCATCTGCGTCGCACCATTGCGGCTGCGCGTGAAGCCATAGCCGAAGCGGAAGAAGGTCCGCTTGGTCTCGCCGACCGCTTTCGCGAAGGCTTCGATCTCCGCCACCGGCACGCCGCAAATATTGGACGCCCATTCCGGCGTGCGCGTCTCGAGATGCGCCTCGAGCTCGGCCGGGCAATCGGTGTATTTGTCCATATAGACACGATCGGCATAACCGTCGCGGAACAGGACATGCATCACGCCGCACGCAAAGGCGCCGTCGGTGCCCGGACGCAGGATGATCCTGATGTCCGCCTGCTTCATGGTCTCGTTGTCGTAGATGTCGATCGCGGCGATTTTCGCGCCACGCTCCTTGCGCGCGCGCGAGGCGTGCGTCATCACGTTGACCTGGGTGTTGACGGGATTGGTGCCCCAGATCACGACGAGGTCGGACAGCGCCATCTCGCGCGGATCGACGCCGGCGATCTTGCCGGTGCCGATCGCAAAGCCGATGCGCGCGACGTTGGCGCAGATGGTCTGATAGAAGCGGGAATATTTCTTCACATGGGTCAGACGATTGAGGCCGTCGCGCATCACCAGGCCCATCGTGCCGGCGTAATAATACGGCCAGATCGATTCCGCGCCGAACTCGCGCTCGGCCTGGTTGAAACGAGCGGCGATCTCGTCCAGCGCCTCGTCCCAGGACATCCGCGCAAACTGTCCCGAACCCTTCGGGCCCACGCGGCGCATCGGAAAGGTGACGCGCTCAGGATGATGGATGCGCTCGGCATAGCGGGCGACCTTGGCGCAGACGACGCCGGCCGTATAGGTCTGCTTCTTCGAACCGCGAACGCGGCCGATGCTGCGGCCCTCGACCACCTCGACGTCGAGGGCGCAGGCCGAGGGGCAATCATGGGGACAGGTCGAATGGCGGATTTCGATCTTGGCGTGCTGGTTCATGGGCGGATTCGTAACACCAAAATACCAGCGAGCCGAGCGCATTTTGCCGGCAATGCCTATGCGATCTGCTCAAACCGCACGCGGCCCGGTTCCTGCTGCGACCGCGAAGACGGTTGCTCGGGCCAGACGGGCCGTCAAGCGCCGGCCCCAAGCCGGTCGCGCTGCTCTGCGCTACTTGTGCAACTGGGTCAGCCCGGTCGGCGGGCCATCGACGGCGGTCCAGCCGCCATCGACGAACAACGTGCTGCCGCTGACATAGCTCGCGGCGTCCGAGGCGAGATAGGCCACTGCGGTTGCGACCTCGTCGGCGCTGCTCCAGCGGTTGAACACGGTGTGCCCGGCGTAGAGATTGTAGATGTCGGGGCGCTGCTTGAACGGGCCGGTCAGTGCGGTCTCGGCGATGCTGGGCGCGATCGCGTTGACGCGCACGCCGGCGTGGCCAACTTCGGAAGCAAAGCCCTTCACCAGGAGGCCGATCGCCGCCTTGGTCGAACCGTAGACGCCGAGGCCGGGCTCGATGGTGACCGCGCGCACCGAGGAGCAGGCGATGATGCTGCCGCCCTTCTGCGCGACCATGATACGGCCGAAAGCCTGAAAGAACCAGACCGTGCCCTTGACGTTGAGATTGAGGACGCGGTCGAGATCCTCCTCCGTATAATCGAGGATGGTCTTGCGGATGTTGAGCCCGGGCGTCGTCACGGCGATGTCGAGCCGCGGGAATTTCTGCATCACGGTTTTCGCCAGCGCGTCGACCTCCGCCGCGCTTGCGGCATCGCAGCCAGCTGCCTCTGCCCAGCCACCCTTGTCGCGAATGCCGGCGGCGGTCGCCTCCGCAGCATCGAGCGCACGATCGGCGCAGATGACACGTGTGCCGAGATCCGCAAGCGCCTCGGCCGACGACTTGCCGATGCCGGAGGCGGCGCCGAGAACGACGGCGGTCTTGCCGGTGAGATCGAAGAGCCTGCGATAGTCCGTCACTAGTAGCGTCTCCCTGGTGTTTGCCAGCCCTTGTAGCCCATCAAGAGGCGTCGCAGCCACAGCGAGAATGCAAGCTGATGGGCATCGACCAACGCAGGAGCTGCATCGAACGATCTGGCGCATCCATGAAGACGACGTGACTTGACGCTGCCGATGAAGCCCCCTCAAGATGCGGAACGCTGGAACCAGTTGAGGGAATGCCCATGCCACGGAAGCTGATCGACATCTCGGTGCCGCTCAGAAACGACGTGACCGCCGATCCACCCGGCAATCATCCGGCAATCCAATATATCGATCACCAACAGGGCCTGCCGCGCATGCTGCAGTTCTTCGACGGCCTCGAAGCGGAGGACCTCCCCGACGGCCAGGGCTGGGCCGTCGAACAGGTTTCGCTCTCCACCCACAACGGCACCCATCTCGATGCGCCCTGGCACTTCCATCCGACCATGAACCGCGGCGAGCGGTCATGGACGATCGACGAGGTGCCGCTGGAATGGTGCCTTCAGCCTGGCGTGAAGCTCGACTTCCGGCACCTACCCGACGGCTACGTGGCGAGCGCCGCCGACGTCGAGAACGAGCTGAAGCGTATCGGACACACGCTGTCACCGCTGGAGATCGTCGTCGTCAACACCAGCGCCGGCGCGAAGTTCGGCGAGGCCGACTACGTCAACTCCGGCTGCGGCATGGGCTATGAAGCCACCATTTACCTGCTCGAACGGGGCGTGCGGCTGACCGGCACCGACGGCTGGAGCTGGGACGCGCCGTTCGTCTACACGGCGAGAAAATATGCCGAAACAAAGGATGCCGGCCTGATCTGGGAGGGCCACAAGGCGGGACGGCACATCGGCTATTGCCATCTCGAGAAGCTGCACAATCTCGATCGGCTGCCTTCGACCGGGTTCATGGTGTCCTGCTTTCCGGTGAAGATCGAGCGCGCATCCGCGGGTTGGACCCGCGCGGTCGCCATCATCGACGATTAGTCGGGGACGTTACTCGCCGTCGAGGCCGCTCTCGGCGAGGTCGCGCAGCGCATCCGTATCCAGCACGACGATGGCGCCGTGCTCGAGGCGGACCCAGTTGCGGCCGGCCCAGGCGCGCAATTGCTTGTTGATGCTCTCGCGCGTCATCCCGACCATCTCGCTGATCTCCTGCTGCGTGATGGAAAGCGTGCCGCTGCCGGAATCGAGCTTGCGCTCTTCGGTGAGACCGAGCAGCGCGCTGGCCAGCCGGCCCGGCAAATTCTGGAGGATCACCTGCTCGACCTGCTGGCTGGTCCAGCGCAAACGGGCGCAGAGCAGCTCGATGAACTTCATCGCCAGCGCCGGCTGGCTCTTCACGAAAGGCAGGAAGTCGCGGCGATCAATGACGTAGAGCTCGCAATTGGTGTTGGCGGTCGCATCCGCCGACCTGGGCGCGCCGTCGAGCACGGCGATCTCGCCGAAAATTTCCCCGGGGCCGATCAGATTGAGGATGGCGTTCCGCCCGTCGGGTGACGAGGACGAGATCTTCACTGTCCCCGCGACCACCGCGAACAGACTGTTGCCGGGATCGCCCTTGGCGGCGATCGTCGCGCCGCGCTTGACGGTGGTGTGCTTGGCGTAGCGGCAAAGCTGATCGAGCGCCTCCGGCTCCAGATCCGCGAAGATCGGGTGCTTGCGCAGGACCGATAGTTTGCTGCCCGCCGACTGTCGGGCGTCTCCGGTCTTGTCCTGAGGCACGCCGCGGGGCTCCTAAGGCTACGAGGCACTGAGCCTCTGCCTAGTCAACGTTATCAGGCTTTTCAACCGGAAAGCACGCTCGCGATTTGAGGTAAATGCCTCATAATGAGCCGTGGAAGGCCGACATCTCGCATCCGAAGGATGCGGCAATACACCTCCGTCGACGCAGAGTTGCAGATCGCGCAAAGCCGCACTTGCGTTGAGGTGCTGCCATGCGCCAGCGCTGGCCGTGAGCGTCGGCCGTGGGCGTGGTCAGAAGCGGAAAATTCGAAGGCCTTCAACTCTCGGAATGGGGATCGAGCCGGCCCGCGCTCGTTTGCCGGTCTGCCCACGCCAGTACACCAGCAAATACGACGAAGATCGCGACGACAACAACGGTCACCAGCAACGCGTCAGCAGGCATCATGCTCCTCCCGGATCAGTTTGGAGCATTGTTTTGCCGGCAGGACCGGCGTCATTGATCGGGATCAAATCGCCGAGCGTTGTGGACGGGAAGTCAGGCAGCGGCCATGGCCTCGACG
>JAEYTQ010000754.1 GCA_023433965.1 Pseudomonadota bacterium
CCCAGGTCGGCTCCTGCATGGTCAGCCAGCGGCGATAAGCCTCCAGCCGCCACTGCAGCATCCAGTCGGGCTCGTTCTTCTTCTGCGAGATGAACTTTACGATCTCTTCCGACAGCCCCTTGGGGGCCTTTTCGGAGTCGATCAGGGTCTCGAACCCATAACGATACTGGTCGACGTCGATGCCGCGAACCCGTTCAATGGTTTCCTGAACCGCCGCCATCTATCGCTCCGTCCGGAAGGGAAATTTCGCAGCCTGCGTCACCGATCCGCGCTCAGGCCGGGATGCAGGTGTCGGGCACCGGACAGACAGCCGCGCATTGCGGCGTATCGAAGCTTCCTTCGCACTCCGTGCACTTCTTGGGATCGATCACGTACATGTCGCGCTTGAGGCTGATCGCGGCGTTCGGGCATTGGAACTCACATGCGCCGCAAACCGTGCATTGCGAGGCGACAATCTTGTAGGCCATGTGTTCCGACTCCTCGAGCAGACGATGCCGTCGGACACCCTCTTTCAAGCGTCGTGCCAACCTCGAACGTTCTGAAATTCAAGTGTAATTTTGGACGGGCCGGTTGTCGGGGGCCCGACAGCATGTCGCATCTGCGACAGTCGCCGTCAGAGCCGCTTGACCTCGATGCCGTGCTTCTTCAGCGCATAGCCAATCTGCCGCGGCGTAAGGCCGAGCAGACGCGCAGCCTTGGCCTGCACCCAACCGGACTTTTCCATGGCGGCGATGACGCGGTCACGGTCGGCCATGCCGCCGCTCAAAGACGCACTGGCAGAGTCCGACGCCGACGCTCCCGGTTCGAGCGCCGCCGGCGCTCCAACACCTGTCTCGCGCGGAGCCCTGGCCGGAAGGACGGAGAGCGGCACGATCGGCAGCGATCGTTGCGGCGCCGCCTCGGATCCGCCGTTCCACAACATCGCGGACAGACACTGACTGTGACAGCAGGCGAAATCGTTCCTGACGATCTCCGGTCCCGGCGCAAGGGTCGCGGTGCGCTGCACGCAGTTCTCCAGCTCCCGCACGTTTCCTGGAAAGCCGCAGCTCATCAGAACCTCGATCGCATGCCGATCGAAGGACAGCGCACGGCCATTCTCGGCGTTGAAGTTCTTCAGGAACTCGTTGGCCAGCAGCGGAATATCGCTGCGCCGCTCGCGCAGCGGAGGCAGCATCATCGGCACGACGCTGATGCGATAGTAGAGATCTGCACGAAACTCGTTGCGCGCGACGGCTTCCTCCAGGTTGCGGTTGGTCGCAGCGATGACGCGCACGTCAACCTTGATGGTCTGGTTGCCGCCGACGCGCTCGAACTCCTGCTCCTGGAGCACGCGCAGGAGCTTGGCCTGGAACGAGGCCGAGATCTCGCCGATCTCGTCCAGGAACAGCGTGCCCTTGTCGGCCAGTTCGAACCTGCCCTTCCGCGAATTGAGAGCGCCGGTAAAGGCGCCCTTCTCATGCCCGAACAGTTCGGATTCCAGCACCGATTCCGGCAGGGCGGCGCAATTGATCTTGATCAACGGACGCTTGGCGCGCGGCGAAAGCTCGTGAATGGCCTTTGCAATCAGCTCCTTGCCGGTGCCAGACTCCCCGCGCAGCAGGACGGTCGAGTTCGACTTCGCCACCACCGCGATCTTTTCCAACAGGCCGCGCAGCGCCGGGCTGTCCCCGATGATGCCTTCGACGTGAACCTTGCGGCGATCACGCGCCGGCTTGAGCTCGGATAGCTCCTTCTGAAGGCGGTAACTCTCGTGCATCAGCCGTTCGCGATCCTGCGCGACGATCCGGTGCAGCTTCACCGTCTGGCCGACCAGATTGGCGACCATCGTCAGCAGACGCACGTCGGAATCGAGCCGGTACATCGACCGCTCGTCCCAGATCCGGTCGACCGTCAGAGTGCCGACGACCTTGGCATCGATACGGATGGGAACGCCGATGAAGGACACCCGGATCGCTTCCGAGGCCCCCAGGGTCTCCACGTCGGCCGGGCTGAATGCGGGATGGCTGGCGATGTTCTCCGCGACCAGCGGCATCGCGGTCGCAACGATCTGATCGACGGCCTTCTGCGGCAACCGCCCGCGATAACGCTCGTCACTGCCCTCGCTCCATCCGGCCCCGACCGCCAGATCGGGAACGCCGTCGTCCGCGAGCAGCGCGACCACGCCGTGACGCATCTGGAGAAACGATTGCAGCAGGTTGACGACGTTGGCAAGCGTCGCCTCCAGCCGCGTCGGCGCCGTCAATATCTTTGAAATCTCGAAGATGCCGGTCAGCGCGATCTCATTGAGCGGCACCAGCGGCGCCGTCTGATCGGCCCTGTGTCCTTCGACCGAGGGAGCAGCATTCAGCATGACGGAATCTCCGTTGCCCGTTACATCCTCCCGGCCGCATTCTCTGGAACTCGTCGTATTCTCATTCATGTCGTGTCGGGAGTCGCGCTCAACTTGTCGGCACTACTGCAAAAAGATTCCATCGGGCTTGCACGCTTTATCATCCACTTTACGGAATTTGCCGCCGGGATGGCCGACGCGCTCGAGATCGAAATCACCGCATTGATTCAACGCAAACCTGCGAAACTATTTCCGTGGCGGGCCGCTGCTGCCTGATCACACGTGCTGCCCTCCGTTGATTGGTACTTCCGCACCTGTGACGTAGCTCGCCGCGTCCGAGCACAGGAAGAAGATCACCTTCGCGACCTCGTCCGGCGTGCCAACGCGGTGCAGCGGGATGATCGGTGCGAGCTGGGCCTCAGTCTCCGGCGACAGGATGTCGGTCTTGATCTCGCCCGGAGCGATCGCATTGACGCGAATTCCGAACGGCGCGTAGTCGTGCGCCATCTCGCGAGTCAGGCACCCGAGCGCGGCCTTCGACGTAGCATAGGCGGTTCCGGCAAAGGGGTGCACCCGGGAGCCCACGATCGAAGTCACGTTGACGATCGAGCCGACGGCCTGTTTCAGTTCATCGACCAGGCCCTGCGCGAACAGGATCGGCGCCAGAAGGTTGACGTGGAACACGCTCATCCAGGTTTCGACGGACGTCGTCAGCGAGTTCAGCCGGGTGCCGTCGGCAGCCTTGGGAGAGATCCCGGCATTGTTGATCAGCGCATGCAGCGGCCCGCCGTTGAGCCGCTCCTTGATCTCGGCCAGCGCGCGCGGCAGCGCGCGATGGTCGCTCAGCTCCACCTGCACATGATTGTCCGCGCCGGCGTCCCAAGGACATCGGCCGGTGTCGAATGGTTGCCGGGAGCAGGTGATGATCCGCCAACCGGCTTCGGAAAACAGCCTTCCCGTTGCATGGCCGATGCCCCGGGACGCGCCGGTCAGCACGAGCGTTTTCTGCGCGCCACCTTGTGCACGCGCCTTGTCGCCGTGAAACGGGCACAACGCGATGTCGGGGGCCGGCGTGCGGGCCGGCGCGCCGTCGCGATCCAAGAGGTCGAGCGTCACCAAAACTCCTCACCACGTCCCACCGGACGCCAGACAATGACGATGGAGGCAACTTTGCAGGAATTGGGCCACGCGCTGCCACCCGATCGCTGCAATTTCCGCGACCGAATGTCGAGTTCGCGACACGCTGCATGGTTTGCAACACGTGCTCGTGCGCTTTCGAACCAAGCGGCGCCGCCGCGCTGCATTTGTCCTTCTTGAATGCAGGCCGGCAGTTGAGACCTGTTTTTCAACGATTCCAAATGGCCCGGCTCTTGCTCTTCCTGTTCCAAGCCTGATCGCGCCTTGCTGTACTCACCGCAAACGTGGTTTCAAATGCCCCAGCCGCATCGACTCTTCACCGTGATCCTCGGCACCAACGAGATCGCATCTGCGATCGGCCTCCAGCTGGTGCGCGCCGGATATTGCGTGGTGATGTCACACGATCCGGATCCGCCGGTGATCCGGCGCAAGATGGCGTTTCATGACGCGCTCTTCACCGACACAATCCAGCTCGAGGACGTCGTCGCCGAGCGCGTCGACGACGGCATGCAGGTCTATCAAGCGCTCGGCCGGCCGGCACGAATCCTGGTCACCTGGCTCGGCCTGCTCGACCTGCTTCCGGTCCGCCACATCGATCTTCTGGTCGATGCGCGTCTTCAAAAGCGCCGGATCACTCCGGACCTCAGGCGGCTCGCCCGCCTTGCTATCGGGCTGGGCCCTGGCTTCTCGTCGAGCTACAATTGCGACGTCGCGGTGGAGACCCGGCCCGGCAAGATCGGGCTGGTCGGCGACGCGCGCTGGACCGATGCCGCCGACGGCGCCGCGAGTTCGCTGGGCGATGTCGGCGCGGAACGGTTCGTCTATTCGCCCTTCGCAGGACGCTGGCACACGCCGGTCGAGATCGGCACCCGCGTCTACCGCGACCTCGTGCTTGGCCACCTCTCTGGCGTTCCCGTGCTCGCGCCGCGCGACGGAATCCTGCGCGGCATCGTCCGCGACGGCAGCGAAGTTCCGGCCGGCGTCAAGCTGCTGGAGATCGATCCGCGCGGACGCGACGCCCAGTGGACCGGCACGGATCGGCGCGGACGCGCCATCGCCGACGCAACAGCCGCGGCGGTCGGATTCCGCACCGCGCGCCGCGTCATGCAGCGGAGTCCAGCATGATCGTCTGCTCCTGCAACGTCATCAGCGATCACGACATCAGAGGCGTGGCATCGTCCGGCGACGAGCTTTGCTCGGCCGCGCAGATTTACGGCTGCCTCGGGTGCACCGTCAGGTGCGGGCTGTGCTCCCATTCCGTGAGGCGCATTCTGGAGGAGCGGCAGCCTCGCCACGAACGGTTTTCGCGAGAACAGAGCGCGCTCCGTTCCGAGGCCTGAAAGGAAAACTCCCTGCATCGTCCAAGAGGCTCGCGCGGTGCAGGAGACCGCTGCTGTTATTCGCCTGTTCGCTGTGCTTCGAGTCACGTAGCCGTCATGGTTTCCCCGGCACATCACAGCAAAGGCCACGAATTTGGCGTCCCTCGATGCCTCGGCGGGCATCGTTCGGGCACGCGGTTCAAGAGCTCATCAATGCCCAGGACGGGTGACTTCCCGGCGTTCTCGTCGGTCGATCCTTCCCGGCGAGGTGGCTCCAAGGTCGGACAATTCCGTGGCTTTTCGATCTGATTGCCCTATTCTTTCAAGAAACCTGTTGAACGCCTCCCGTCCAAGGAGAAGTATGGCCCCTAGAATCGGTGGTTGGGGGCCTGCAGCTCGACGACGGGATGCAGGCGGTTGGAATCGATGCGGGAGAAAGAGCCGAACCCTGGGGCAGCAGGCAACCTGAAGCGCTGGCTGGCAGGCATTGGTCTCGGCCAATATTCCGATCTCTTCGCAGAGCATCGCCTCGATCTGGACGTCATGTCCGATCTGACCGAGGCCGATCTGGTGGCGCTCGGGGTGCCGCTCGGAGATCGCAAGCGGCTGCAGCGGGCGATATCGTCCCTCCCCGCTTCCGATGCGACCGAGACACCGACCGCAGCGGTTCGCAGTCCGCCAAGAGCGGAGATCGGCGCCGAGCGACGCCAGCTCACCACCATGTTCTGCGACATGGTGGATTCCACCTCGCTCTCCTCGCAATTCGATCCCGAGGACGTGCGCGACATGATCGCGAGCTTTCGCGAAACCTGCGTGCGCGTGGTGAAGCACTACGAAGGATTTGCCGCCCGTTTTGTCGGCGACGGCATCCTGGTCTATTTCGGTTATCCGAACGCGCATGAGGACGATGCCGAGCGAGCGGTGCGCGCTGGTCTCGAGATCGTGCGGATGTTGTCGACGACACGCGCGATCGAGCCGCGGGGGGCGCTCGGTCATGCGCCGGCCGTCCGAATTGGCATCGCGACAGGGCTGGTCGTGGTGGGCGACTTGGTCGGACAGGGGATCGAGGAGCGCGATTCCGCGGTCGGCGAAACCGTCAATCTCGCGGCGCGGCTGCAGGGCCTGGCGACGCCCAACGGAGTGGTCATCTCGTCGTCGACGCGGTCGCTGTTGAAGGGGAAGTTCGACTACCGTGATCTCGGAGCCCATGGGCTCAAGGGTATACCCGGGAAGACAGAGGCGTGGCACGTGGTTCGGCCGTCGCGCGTGGAAACGCGGTTTGCCGCGGCCATGGGCTCTCGATTGACGCCGCTCGTCAATCGCCACGAGGAAATCTCGCTCCTGCTCGGCCGCTGGCAGCAGGCCAAGGCAGGCGACGGCCAGGTCGTGGTGCTGTTCGGTGAGCCGGGCATCGGCAAGTCGCGCATCGTCCAGGAAATCTTCGAGCGGATTGCGGGCGATCGGCACGGACACGTCTCGTTCCAGTGCTCGCCCTACTACAGCTCGACGGCATTCCATCCCTTCATCGAGCAGCTCAAATTTACCCTCGGTCTGGACCGCGACGACGCTGCCGCCTTGTCTCTGTCGAATCTCGAGCGGGCGGTCGCGGCCGCGCACGGTGAGGTTGAGCGGGTAACGCCGATCCTTGCCGCGCTGCTGTCAATTCCGCCCGGGGATCGTTATCCTTCGCTCGATCTGTCCCCGCAGCAGCAGAAGGATGCCATCGTCTCCGCCCTCGTCAATCATCTCCTGGGCCTTTCGCGCGAGCAGCCGCTGGTGATCGCATTCGAGGACGCGCATTGGATCGATCCGACGTCCAGGGAGGTCGTCGATCTGCTGGTGGAGAAGGTCGAGAACACGCCTATCCTGGTCGCAATGACCTGCCGCTCGGAATTCCAGCCGAGCTGGAGCGCTCACTCCCACATCACGACGATGGTGCTGAACAGGCTCAGTCGGCAGCTGCGGGCGACGCTGGTCGAGCGGGTCGCCGGAAGCCGCGAAATGCCGAAGGAAGTCGTCGAGGATATCATCGTCAAGACCGACGGCGTGCCGCTTTTCGTCGAGGAGCTGACCAAAGCCGTACTCGAAAGCGACCTTCTGACCGAGCGGCACGGGCGCTATGTGCTCTCCGGCTCGTGGCGACAGCTGGCAATCCCGGCGACGCTGATGGATTCGCTGATGGCGCGTCTGGACCGGATGGGCCCGTTCAAGAGGGTCGCACAAATCGGCGCGACCATCGGCCGGCAGTTCTCCTACGAGATGCTGAACGCAGTCGCTTCCATACCGGCCGACCAGATCGAGGCGGGGCTCGATCGTCTCGAGGGGGCAGGGTTGATCGTGCGGCTGGGCCAGCCGCCGGATGCGCTCTACTCGTTCAAACACGTGCTGATCCAGGATGCAGCGCATGCGAGCCTGTTGCGCAGCGAGCGGAGACGGCTACACGCTCGGATCGCCTCGGTGCTGGCCGAGAAATATCCGGAAAAGACCGAGCGTGAACCGGAGCTCCTCGCCTATCATCTGACCGAATCCGATCAAAGCGAGCCGGCGGCAAGCTCCTGGCTCAAGGCCGGCAAGCAAGCAGCAAGGCTGGGAGCCTACCTGGAGGCCATCGGCCATCTGCGGCGGGGGCTGGCGGTCGTCCAGGGCAGTCCCGAGATGCCCGACCGGGATCGAATGGAGCTGGAGCTTCGCATCGCGCTGGGTAATGCGCTGATCGCTGCCAAGGGGTACGGCGCACAGGAGGTCGAAGACAACTTCACCCGAGCCCTCGAGCTCGGACGGCAGCTCGATGACGAAGACAAGGTGCTTGCGGCGATAAGGGGGCTTTGGATGCGCCACTTCATTCGGGCCGACCTCACCAAGGCCCATGGGCTGAGCGCCGAACTCCTGAAGTTTGCCAGGCGGGAACGCCCGAGCGAATTGCTCCCCAAGCAAACCCTTTATCTCGTGGAGGCCCATCGGTCGATCGGGGCGACCATGCTTTACCGCGGCCGATTTCTAGCGGCGCAACATCATCTTCATCGCTCCATCCGTCTCGATGATCCGGCTCTGCACCGCGGTTCGGGAGAGAGGCTCATCAATCCGGATGTCATGTCGTTGTCGTACCTCGGCTATCTGCTGTGGTTCCTGGGGCAGCCCGACACCGCGCGGCGGCACAACGAGCAGGCGATTTCGAATGCGGAAGAACGGCGCCATCCCTTCACGGTGGCGTTCGCTCTGGTGTTTGGTGCTTACGTTTGTCAGCATTCGCGCGACGTCGAGGGCACCAGGCATCATGCCAGCCGGGCGATGACCATTTCGTCGGAGCACGGCTTCCTGCATTGGAAGCAGCAGGCGACGATTCTCCATGGATGGGCGCTGACCGAGCTCGGCGAAGTGGACGAAGGGCTGAGCGAAATGCGGACGGGCGTGGACGGCTACGAGGCGCAGGATTCCTGGCTCGCCAGTTGCTGGTTCAGAAGCCTGCTCGCCCAAGGCTATGCGACAGCCGGTGCGCCGGAGGCGGCCTGGCACGCACTTGACGGCGCCTTGGCGATCGCAAAGAGGACGGGCGATCACTTTTATCTCGCGGAGATCTACCGGATGCAGGGCGAATTGAGCCTGACCCATGCCGGGTCGGCGCTGGTAGCAGACGCCGAGCTTCTGTTCGCACGTTCGCTGGAGGTCGCGCGCACGCAGAACGCTCGATCGTGGGAGCTGCGAACGGCCATCAGCCTGGCGCGCCTGTGGCGCGATTCGGGGCGGCCCGACCAAGCAGCGGACCTCCTTGTGCCGATCGTCGGTAAATTCAGCGAAGGACTGTCCAGGCCGGACCTGCAGCAGGCGCAAGAGCTGGTGAAAGAACTGTGCGGAGACGGCACAAGAGACCGTCAACGAGCCCAGGCGGGCGATGGTAACGAGCGGGCAACGGGCGCTGAAAATGTGGATGCGCGCGGCAACCCAGGTGTCGGGCTTTGACGGAAGGCAGAAGGCCGCCTGATTGTGGCAGGTCCGAAGAGTCCCCGCGATGCAAGGCGCACGTGGAAACAGCTAGCTTCCGGCACGAAGATGCGAGGGGAGGAACAAAGACAGGGCGGTTTGCCGGAATAGACACGACGCGTCTGTCGATATGTCGACGACGAACCCTAAGCTATTGAAAAGCTTGGTGGGCGCACCAGGGCTCGAACCTGGGACCCGCTGATTAAGAGTCAGCTGCTCTACCAACTGAGCTA
>JAEYTQ010000121.1 GCA_023433965.1 Pseudomonadota bacterium
TGCGGACACCACCTCCGCGCCGGCATCGAGCAGTCGCTCGCAGAGATGCGATCCGATGAAACCGGCGCCCCCGGTCACGAGAATGCGGCTGGTCCTGTAGTTTTCAAACGGCATGATCGGTTCCAGAGTGTTCGCAGCGGGGGCGCAGGTTGAGTGGTATCGGCAACGGCCGGACTCGCCAATAGGCAAATGGCTTAGAGAGAGGTATTTAAACACCTCTACTGTGCATGGGGTTGTTTTCGCAACGTTCGCGGGCGCGGTGTGCCAGGCCGCCGCGATCGGCCTAGAACTCCCGCCGCTTCAACCAGGCCCGCGCTCCCCAATGCCCAAAGCACCAGGCCGATTGGAGCAGGGAGAGGTGCTCGACATTGCGGTAGATCTGCCAGACCCATTTGGCCGAGCGCATCGGGCGGCTCGACACCGAGGCCCCCCTGACGCGGTAACGAGCAAGATCCTCGTTGAGGCCGTAGGCCGTATGGCCGCGCTTGAGGATCGATAGCCACAGGCAGAAATCGTCATAGCCCTCGTTCTTCATGACGACGGGACCTGCGATCTCACGGTCGATCATCGCGGTCAGCGTCGCGATCGCGGTGTTCTTCAGGAGCTGATCATAGGTGAGCGAGGCCGGCACCTCGATCAGCCTTCCGGTGACCGTGTTGGTCTCATTGATGCGACGGAAGGCGGTGTAGCTGAGCGCGGCCTGCTTCGCCTTCGCGAAGGCAAGCTGCCGCTCCAGCTTCCCGGGCAGCCACAGATCGTCGCTGTCGAGGAAGGCGAGATAGCGCCCCTGCGCGGCGTCGATCGAGGCCTGGCGCGCCAGCGCCGGGCCGCCATTCCTGGCCTGCCGGATCAGCTTGACTCGGGGATCGCGCTTCCCGATGGCCGCGATGATCGCCGGTGTGCTGTCGGTCGAGCGGTCGTCGGCGATCAAGAGTTCCCAATCGGCGAACGTCTGGCTCTGCACCGAGCGGATCGTCTCCTCGATCAGGCCTTCGACGTTCCAGGATGGGGTGATGATCGAAACGAGCGGCATGATGGGTCCGTTCAGTTCGCGCGGTCCGGCTCGGCGATTGCGGCGCGCAAGGAGGCCGTAAACGTGTCGAGCAGCTTTGCGTCGCCGACATAGAGCTCGCCCGGATACGACCGCCGCCAGGCAGACTCGAAATAGGGCGCGCCTTTGGCCGGGTCGAACGGCCCGGCGGAGAGTGCTTCGCGCAACCGTGCCGGCACGCCGGCCAGACGATCGACCGCATAGACCAGCGGGCAGGAGCGGTAGAACGCGTCGCCCATCACCACGACGGGCTTGCCGAGCAGCAGCGCCTCGGCTCCCGACTTGCTGTTGACGGAGACCACGGCATCGGCGCGATCGAGCACGGTGTAATTGTTTGTCTGCGGCGGCAACAGCACGAAATTGTCGAACCGGCGTGCCAGCTCGAACAGGCGGGCGGCCGAGATTGCGCCGATCTGCGCCGGATGCTCCTTCACGACCAGCACATGCGAATCCGGAATCGTCCGCAGCAGGAAGTCGACCGTCGCAACCTGGTCGAGAAACTCCGGCGAGCGCAGCGTCAGCGCCATGTCCGCCGGAACGTGGAAGGGATAATAGACGAAGGGCGTTTCGGGGAGCGGCCGGTAGAGCCTGCGCAGCCGCGTCGCGTTGAGCGCCATTGCGGCATGCACCTGGGCATGGCGCAGATTGTGCCCGAACTCCTGGTGCTTGCCGAGCGCGAACTGGTCCCAGAGCTTCTCGACGAGACGATTGGCGTTGCGCAAATTGACGACCTTCTTGAAGGCGGCCGAATAGTGATGTTGATCCTTCTTGGGAATGACGATCGCGCGTTGCTTCAACGTGTCGTCGAGATAGGCGCGCACCTCGGGGGACACGGCATCCGCGGGCTCTGCCATCATGTCGGGAGCGGCAAGGCTGTCCGGGGTGAAATACATTCGGCCGCGGAAGAACGAAGGTTCGATGAACCAGTTGCGGATGCCCCTGCGCTTAGCGGCGTAGAAGCTCGCGATCACGGACAGAAAGCCGCCGAGCTCCTGCACCAGTTCGGCACTCCGTCCCTGCGCCTGCAATCGCTCGAGCAATGCCTCCATCGCGTTGGAATAAACCATGAAGCGTCGGCGCAACGCCGCGGTGTCCCTGATGCCGAAGGTAAAGCGCTCATGGCTGAACAGGAAATTGGTCCCGTCCAGCCCGTAAGAAGCGACGCGCACATCGAAGGCCTTGCGATCGCCCGGCGACGGGCCGGCCTCGAGGCCCGCGCGATACATGTTCGTGACCGGCACGCTCTCGGCTGCCGACATCTCTGCGCTGCGATCGTCGAAGGCAAGCAGCTCGACGTCGTGGCCTGCCGCGCGCAACCGCTGCGCGACCGGAATCCAGAACCGGGTCTGGTATTCGGCAAGCGTGGTGATGAGAATGGTCTTTGCAGCTGTTGTCATGGCTCTATCGGGCGTGTTCGATCGCAATGCTCGCGAGCGGCAAGCCCGTCGTAGCGCAATGGGCTCGTCTTGCCGCAAACTGCGACGGACTCGCTAGATCGTGAGCGGCGATGCGCCGAAGCAGAGGCTCGACGACGGACGGCGCGATTCGCTTGTCGCGCCGGACCGGATTGAACTGGCTGCGCAGCCGCTCGGTGGCGGCCGAGCCGAGAACGGCGCTGGCGGCGCCCTTGACGATCTGCCCGATACTCGGCTTGTCGCGCGTCCCCTTCACAGTCGCAAGCAGCGAGACGAAGGGCCGGCGCGACATCGTTGCGCGGGTCAGGACATCGGCAACACGCTCGGCGGCTCGACCGTCGTTGAGATGGAAGAAGGCCTCGATATCGGCGGCGTGAACGCGCGCGAAATCGAAGACCTCGGTTTCGCGCTCGATGCTGTCGATCGCGCCGAGCAACTCGTCGAATGAGGCGACCGGCCGGCTCACGCGCGCGGGCAACGCCGCATGGCCGGCGGTGGTCGGCGTGTTCAGGTATTCGAGCTGGACAGGAAGCTTGCCGAGTAGGACCGATTCCACGGCCGTGCCGCAATTGAGATGAATGACGGCGGCTGCATTGCGGATACGATCGAGCACGCTGCCGGAGCCTTCGATCAGGACGTTGGCATGGCGCGAGAGTGCGTTGCGATAGACGTCCTCGCTCTCGAAGGGATGCGGGCGCACGAGAATGCTGCAGTCGGGGCGCGCGGCGGCGAGCCGGTCGATCTCGGCGAGATAGTTGGCGAAGACCTGCTTCAGGTCCGCGATGAAGCGATCGACATAGGCGCCATCCCAGCCGGCCCGCACCATGGCTTCGCGCTCGCCGCCCGGCTTGCCGGTGAAGCGCGAATTGACCAGCGGAAAGTTGGCGTTGACGAGCAGATAGCCGCGCGGCTCGCCATCGAGCAGCGTACGCCAGCGCGGGGCCGCAAAATCGAAGCGCGGGCAGCCGGTGAGGTGAAGCTGCTCCGGTTTCATGGTGCCGGCCGCGAGGAAGGCATCGTGCAGCCGGCTGCCCCAGAAGAAGTAGCCCGTCAGGATGTCGGCGTAGCCGCTGTCCTTGATGTGGGCCGCCATGGCCGGTGGCGAATTGCCACCCGTTTCCGCGAGCACGCCGCCTTCGGTATCGAGCACATAGAGCGCCAGGCCGGCTCTGGCGAAGCTGCGCATCAGGTCGAGATTGACGGGGCGTGCGTAGTTGACGACCAGTGCGTCCAGGCCGAGCCGTGGGACATCGACGGCCTGCTCGTACATCGGCACCAGCACGACTGAGACGCCGCGCCGTGCGAGCTGATAACCGAGCATGACCGCCCCCGGCAGGTCACGCTTGGGGTGATCGACCACCAGGCCTATGCGCGCTCTTTGCGTCTCCTCGTGCAGGCGTTCATCGATCTCTTGAACAAGCTGGTGCCAATCACGAAGCTAGGTCTGTGTCCAGCCGAAGCGGTGGCCAAGTTCCGCGAAGACTGCCCGCTGACGGGCTTCCAGGACGAGAAAGTACTGAATGGCCCAGCTCACCGCACAGAACGCGGCGATCGCCAGCCCGAGTCCCCAGAAGCCGTCGATCGCCAAGCGGCCTGCAAGCTCGAACAGCAGCAGCCCCAGGACCACGAGAACGGCGGCTTGGGCGAGAAGTGCTCTAACGAGGCGGTAGGAGTCAAGGTGCAACCCGCGGCTCACGGCGCCGATTTGCAGCGGCAGAATGACGGCGTTCCCGACCACCTGGCCAAGGATCAGCGCTCGTTCGTCGAACAAGTGCAGCGTCGCAACCGCCACCACGGCCCATACCGCCAGTTGATAGATCATGAGCCGGTTCAAACGCGCCTGCACGTCTGTTCGGGTGAGGAACATGACGTTGCCGAAGGCGAGATACTGAGCGCAGATCGGCACCAGGAAGCTCAGGCCCATCCAGAATGCGTAGGGCGTCATCTGCGCGCCGATCCACACTTGCATGATTTCGTGAGACAGCACGGCGGCAGCCACCAGCGGCGGCACCGTGAACATGGGCAGGATGATGAGACCGAACTCGCCAAGGCGTTGGAACGCCACGGCGTTACCGCGCTCGTCCAGGCGGCTTGCCACCGGCAGCAAGGCGGACGTGAGAAGTCCGACGACCACCTTGGATACGCGAGGCAGCCGAACCAGGGTATCGTATATCCCGACACCCTTGGGCCCGAACAGAAGGCCCACCAGGAAGGGCTGGATCGGCAAAGCCAAGCCGCCCGTCAGCTTGCCCTGCGCGAACAGCGCGCAGCGGTGGAACAGATCGCGCCGGATCGGCGCGTCCCAAAGCGCGAGCCGGACCTTACGCACCACGGCGACGAAGGCGGCAGTGAACACCAGGCACGCGCGCATCAAGGTGCTCGCAAGATAGATGTAGGCCACTAGCTCGAACGAGGCTCCGGACTTTGCAGCCCAGATCGTGCAGGCGACATAGACGATCGTCGAACTCACTTCTGCCAGCCGCAGCACATTGTAGCGCTCGAACCCCTTCACGATGCCTTCCCAAACCAGTGCTGGGATCAGGACCAGATTGGCCAGCGCGGTGTAGCGCAAGATCTGGGAGAAGCTCTCCGCATGAGCGTTGTCGACGCGGAGTGCGACGGTCAGGTAGGGCGCGCTGATCCAAATGGTGACCGCAAGCAGTCCTCCGAGAACGACGGCCATCACGGTGAGTAACGCCAGCTGTTGGCCTGCGACGCGCCACTTGCGATGCTCGCGCGCCCGCGCGATCGCTTGCGTCGTGACTTCGGAGAGGCCGAGATCGAGCAGCCCCATCATGCCGCTCGGCAGCAGGATGCGCGCCATCACGATGAGGCCGAACTCGGCCACGCCCCAGGTGCCGATGATGACGGGGATGACCACCAAGCCGAGCACAGCCGCAATCCCGAAGGCTGCGCTGGATATCAGCGTGTTGCGGATCAGCTGATTGAGCATGCGACGTCGCTCACCACGCGCTCAGGCCGCCATCGACCGCGATGTTCTGACCGGTGATATAGGACGCGGCATCGGAGACCAAGAACAGAACGGCTCCGACCATTTCGTCGGACCTGGCCATCCGGCCAAGCGGGACACGGGCACCGTAGCGCTGTTTGAACGTCTCATTCTGACCGCTCTCCACGCCGCCCGGGGTGAGCGTATTGACGCGAACGCCCTTTGCCGCCCAGTAGGTTGCGAGGTGCTTTGTCAGGCCGATCACACCGGCTTTGGATGCCGTGTAGACTGCGGGTGTGTTGATGGCGCGGCCGAGATACTCGGAACCTTCGTAGATGCGTTGGTCGGGCGCCATCAGGCCGTAGATCGAGGCTGTCTGCACGATCGCACCATAGCCGCGCTCGGCCATCCGGCCGCCGAACACCTGCGCGACGGTGAACATGCCGTCAAGATTGACCCCCATGATTTCGCGCCACGTCTCCTGAGAGAATTTCTCGACCGGCGCGAAGAAGGCATCGATGTCGCGGGTCTTGCTGGCGGCGTTGTTGAGGAGGATCGAGACCGGCCCGAGATCGGCCTCGATCGCTTCGGCCGTCCTGCGCACCGCGTCAGGACTGGTGATGTCGCAGCCATAGCCTCTGGACCGGACAGCATGTCGTGAGGTGATATCGGCCGCCGCCGCATCGGTCATAGCCTGGTCGAGATCGACGATCGCGACATTGGCGCCGAACTCGGCAAGCCCCTCGGTAAATCGACGCCCGAGGATGCCGCACCCTCCGGTGACCACGGCCGTGCGGCCGGTCAGATCGAACAGAGCCTTGAAGCCCGTGGTCATCGCTTGCGCCTCCTCAGGCCGGCAGTCGCTGACGGAGCAACAGTTCCACCAGTGCAAAATCCAGATCGGAATCAATGTCGATCGAACGCTCTTCCGGCATTTCGAACAGACGCGTGTCCGGATAGAACACTGCGGGCTGCTCCAGGAAAGGTGCGACACGCCAGGCATAGATCGACGCGTTCATGTCAAAGCATCGAGGCGCATCCTGCCGCCGCGTGACCGGAGGATTGGTGGACTTAGAAAGGCCGACGCTGCCGTCGGTGCGCTGCTCGACAAGATTGAAATAGGGCGAGCGCCGCGCCGGCGCCCCTGTAATGACATTGCGGGCGCCGCTGTCGCGCAGCAGGGTCACCGCACCTGTGATGTCGGAGGCCAGCCTGAGCGGGGAGGTGACGTCGAGGTCGACGAAGATCTCCGGCGTCGTGGCCATTTGCGCCATGGCCTGCTCGAGACAGTGGCGGATCGCCGGCAGCTTCGGGGCGGTGTCGGTGGCCATCTCGTCCGGGCGCTTGACTGCGAAATCGGCCCCGGCCTTCACCGCGGCATCGAGCAAGGCGTCCGAATCGCTGCTGAAGGCGATCGCATCGAATAGGCCGGTCTCACGCGCCTGTGCGATGCTCCACGCGAGCACAGGCCTGCCCAGGAGATCGCGCGCGTTCTTGCCGACGACACCTTTCGAGCCGCCGCGCGCGCAGATGGTGCAGAGGAGGCTCACGGCGATACCCAGGTTTTGCTGCGCAGAGCTCGCTCGCTGGCGTCGATCAGATGCATGACGCCGAGTGCCTCGGGCAACGAGCAGGCCGGACTCGCGCCGCGCATCGCCGCGGCATGCATGTCACGGTAGGTTTGGTCGCGTTCGCTCGGGATCTCCGTTGCCTTGCCGTTGACAGTGAGACGGCTGCCGACGAGATCGGCCTCGAGGGTGTCATCGTCGACATTGACGCGAATGCGACGGATGCCCTGGCGGTCGAGATAGTCCATGTGGACATGGACTGACGGTGCACGCTGCATATCGATCAGCAGGTCAAGGTGGTCATCGACGTCGATGTCGCGCGATCCGGAGGCGCCGCCAAGCGCAGCGACGCGATGCCATGGCCCGAACAACCACAGGAGGTAGTCCAACTCGTGACTGAGATCCCGCAGCACGCCGCCTCCGGCAGCGCTCGTCGCGGATGCCGTGGTGCGATGGTCTCGGCCCGGCCGCCAGTCCCTGATGTCCTGCCCGACATAGGCAGCGACCGTGATCACATCGCGCCCATACAGTTTGTCGGCGAGAGCCGTCATGACGGGATGAAATCGCAGATTGTATCCGACGCTGACGTGAGCGAAGGGATATTTGGGCGGCGCCGCGGGGGTCGCAAACAGCGGCTTCTCGACCAGAACGGCGCCGCGGAAACCGGCCTGCGCGAGCGTTTGCAGATCGTCGGCATGACGTCCCGTCTCGGTGGCAATCACGGCGTAATCCGGTTGCGCGCCGGCGACAGCCTGGGCGATCGACCCATAGTCGCCGCCCTCCCGCCGGCTGACCGTTGCGACCCGAAGGCCGAGCTCGCGCAGGACGCGCGCATGCCTCGCGCCGATCGAGCCGAGACCAACCACGACCGCTGTTGTCGAGGTCACGGGAAGACCTCGTGAAACTCCGCGTGCGCCTGCTCGAAATCCTCCAGGCGGCCGATGTCGAGCCAGTATTCGCGAATGGGATAGACCGCAACGCGTCCTTGGCCCGCGATCACACGCTCCAGCACTGCCGGCATGTCGATCCTGATGCCGGGCGTGACATGGCGGAAGACGGACTTGCCGATCACATAGATGCCGGCACTGACGAACCAGCTTTCGGTCGGCTTCTCGCGAATGGTCTGGAGAAAGCCCTCCGACGTGGACACCACGCCATAGGGGACATGCACCTTGTGCTCTCGCACCGCCATCGTCGCTTCCGCCGGCGTTCCATTGTGGAAGTCGAGCAGCGCGCCATAGTTGATCGTCGTGAGGATGTCGCCGTTGGTGACGATCATCGGCAGATCCGGCGGCGTCGGAAACAGCCCGAGCGCACCGGCGGTACCAAGCCGTTCCGTCTCGTGCACGTACTGGATGTTGGCACCGAAGGCGGCGCCGTCGGCGAAGTGGCCCTTGATCGTCTCGGCCTTGTAGTTGACCGAGACATAGATGTTGTGAAAACCCTGCTGCACGACGTTGCGGACGATCGTCTCGAGCAGGGGCCGGCCGCCAACATTGAGCATCGGCTTCGGCACGTCGCGCGTGAGCGCCCCCAAACGCTCGCCGAGGCCGCCGGCCATGATCAGCACGGGGTTCGGATACTGGCGCGGTTCGAGCAGCTCGTCGAGCGTCTCGACCACGACCAGATGGCCGCTCTCGTCGACAAGCGGGAGCTGCTTGATCGACCTTTGCCGCATCAGGTGCAAGCGATCCTCGCGCGACAACGTCGCGGGGGCCGACACCGGCGCCCGGTTCATGATGTCGGTCGCAAGTCCGGTGAGGGCGATGCCCCGCAACAATCCGCGTCTGATGTCGCCGTCGGTGACCACGCCGAGCAGCCGGTTTTGATCGTCGAGCACCAGCGCAATCTGGATGCTGCCGCTCTCGATCGCGGCAATGGCCTCGCCCACCGTGGCTTGGGTACCGACGACGGCTTTGCGCCAGGATTTCATGGCAATCTGCCTCGTATGCGCCGGATGTCGGGGGTCGGCCCACGGCTGAGCCTGCTATATCGCGGCTGCGAGAGGCGCCGTCAACCCCGCCAGGGGTGCCCGCGTTGCTCTTGTTAATTCTCATGTTTTTCGGCTAGGTCCGGCGGTTTGAAGTGCCATGGAGCGGCCGCTATGATCGGTGCGCATCAAGGGAACCGTGATGGACGACCTGATCATTATCGGCGGCGGCGAGCACGCTTTCATGGTCTACGAGGCCGCCCTCGTGTCGGGCCGGTTCAACGTCGTTGGTTTCCTCGATCGCCAGCCGGGAATACTGGGTGATGCGCGCTATCTCGGAACCGATGACGTCGCGCCGAACTTTCCGGAGGCTGCCTTCGTGGTGGGGATCGGAACGATGCAGGCGGGACCTGCGCGCCGGCAGATGATCGGCCGGCTGGCTCTGAAGCGCTGGGCATCAGTCATTCATCCGCGAGCGTTCGTCTCGCCGTCGGCAACCATCGGTCCGGGCAGCGTCGTCATGCCTGGTGCGATCGTCAACGCGCGAAGCATGATCGGCCATCACTGCATCATCAACTCCGGGG
>JAEYTQ010000153.1 GCA_023433965.1 Pseudomonadota bacterium
GTCCAGTCCGGCAGCGCCGTGTAGTGCAGATGGTGGGGACCCGCCCAGATGTAGAGGAAGATCAGCGCCCAGAAGTGGATGATCGAGAGCCGATAGGAATAGATCGGCCGCTCGGCACGCTTCGGGATGAAGTAGTACATGATGGCGAGGAAGCCGGCGGTCAGGAAGAAGCCAACCGCATTGTGGCCGTACCACCACTGGAACATGGCGTCCTGGATGCCGCCCCAGGCGACGTAGGACTTGGAGCCGAACACCGAAACGGGCAGCGCCGGATTGTTGCCGAGATGCAGGACCGCGATCGTCACGATGAAGGCGAGATAGAACCAGTTCGCGACGAAGATGTGCGGCTCCTTGCGCTTGAAGATGGTGGCAAGGAAGACGAGCAGATAGACGACCCAGACGATGGTCAGCCACAAATCGGCGTACCATTCCGGCTCGGCATATTCCTTCGACTGGGTCACGCCGAGCAGATAGCCGGTGCCGGCGATCAGGATGAAGAAGTTGTAGCCGAGCACGACGAACCACGGCGCGAGGTCACCGGCGAGGCGCGCGCGGCAGGACTTCTGCACCACGTAGAACGAGGTCGCGATCAGCACGTTGCCGCCGAAGGCGAAGATCACGGCGGAAGTGTGCAGCGGGCGCAGGCGGCCGAAACTGATCCAGGGCAGATCGAAGTTCAGCGCGGGCCAGGCCAGCTGCGAGGCGATGATGAGGCCGACGAGGAATCCGGCAATGCCCCAGAACATCGCCATGAAGGCCGAGAACTTGATCGGCCCCATGTTGTAGTTCGGGCGGCCGTGGATCTCCTGCGCGGGCAACGCCGCCGGCCGCTCGAAGTAGCGGTTGACGATGAAGAACACCGCAGCCAGGCTCGCCGCCGCGCTGAGCGCAGCGTGGAATGCGAAGGGCGCATCGAGCGCCTTGGCGGAGGCGATCACGCAGAGGAAAGCGGTGACTGCGAACACGACAGCCAAGCCGCTTTCACCGATGGTCATGGATTTTGAGATGGAGGGCTGGCTCATGCGGATTCTCTCTGAAAGAACACGCTGCCAAAAACCACATTCACCCTCGCGGGGAATTGATTGAAATCAAGATGGATGGATTTCTGTTAATGTGGGGCTGAAGTGGCGCCAGTTGAATTGCCCTCTCTCTTGTGGGAGAGGGCAGCGAGGACCTTCTTCCACAAGGGGAGCAGGAAGCAACAACCTCCGTAAAATCACGGAGGCGGACCGACGGATCCAGACGTTAGTCCCGCGCCGTCGCCTTCAGCGCCGCGATCACGTCCTCGCGGGCGATGATGCCTACGAGTTTCTGTGCGCCATCGAGCACGATGATGCTCCTGATGCGGTGCTCGACCATGATCTGGAGCACGCGTGTCAGCCGTGTGTCGGGGCTGACATAGATGAACTCGGGCGTCATGACGTCGCCGATCTTGCGACTCATCAGATCGTCGTAGCGCGGCAACATCTGGCTCGGTGTGAAGGCGAAGCACTTCAGGATGTCGAATTTGGTGACGATGCCGACCACCTGGCCGTCGTCTTCGACCGGATAGGAGTTGAAATCGTCGGTCTCAAACATCTCGCTGAGCTGGAACAAGTCGAGGCCGCGCTGGGCCGTCTTGACGTTGCGCGTCATGTAGCCGTCGACGGTCTGCTCAAGAAATCTATACACGGCGCGTCCTCCTCGATTCCATACCGGCCGGCCGGTGGTCAGTGCGACAGCAGCACGCAACGGGCGGTTTGCGTGATCAGATGTTGAGTGACGCCTCCGAGGATCAGCTCGCGGAATCTCGAATGTCCATAGGCGCCCGCGACGATCAGGCCGGCGTCGACGTCGCCGGCGACCTTCTCCAACCGCGCAGCGGAGCTTTCGTTTCCTGCGGCCTCCGAAACGCGTACCGTCGCGGTGACGCCGTGACGGCCGAGCCAGGCGGCAACGTCGGTCACGCCGGCCATCACGGCCGAGCGGTCGTCGTCTTGGTCTGGAATCTCGACGATGGTGACGTCCCTCGCCTTGCGCAGCATCGGCAGCGCGTCGGCCACCGCCCGCCGCGCCTCCGGCGTGTCCTTCCAGGCCACCAGCACATTGCGCAGGTCGAGCCACTTGGTCCGATCGGGAACGACGAGAAGCGGGCGGCCGGCCTGCATCACCAGGTCCTTCGGGCTCGCCAGCGAGAAGGCATCCGAGAAGGGCGGGCTCCGCCCCCCGCTGACGACGATGTCGGCACAACGCGCCTGCGCCAGCACGAATCGCGCCGGATAATCCATGGCACCGCGCCACTCCACGTGCCCGCCGCGATTTTTCACGGCCGCGCGGAATTGTGCTTCGAGGTCGGCCAGCCGCTGTTTGACCGAGGCTTCACCCTCGTCGATCAGCGCTTGCGCCTCGGCGCCGTCGGTGAAATAGAGCGGCGGTGCGAACTGCGCCGCGGCCACCCCGATGATGGCCGCCTCGAATCGCTCGGCGAGCTCCCCCGCGACCTGAAGACGCGCTTCGTTGGACTGATCGAGCGCCAAGCAGACCATCACGGTCGCGTATGTCATCGGATATCTCCAGCATTTGCCCTAATTTTCTCGAATCCTAAACCAGCTGAGGCGCAGCAGGCTGAGATAGATCAAACCGCGGGCTTCCCGGCCGCCGCGCCGTTCAGCGCGGAATCGGCCAGTGAATTCAACGTCGACGCTTGCCTCCGCGCGAGCCTTGGGCGAAATTGCGGAAGCGGTAAAGGCATCCTGCCCGCCCGCCCAGGATAGGAGCAGAGCTTGGCGCCGAGCCGCGAGACCCATCCGGCTGACGATGGCCGGGGCGATCATTTTCGGGTTCGCATCGAGGGATTCGGGGTGGGCACCTGGGACCTCGATCTGCGGACGCGCGAACTTGAGTGGTCGGACACGGCCAAGCGGCTGTTCGGCCTCGGGCGGGATCAGGCGGTCAGCTACGATCTCTTTCTTTCACTGCTGGAGCCGAGCGACCGGGACCATCTCCTGAAGGCGATCGGGCGCACCACGGAAGGCGGCGGGGGACTTGATCTTTCCTTCAAGGTCCGCGGCCCCTCCGGGAGCGGTCAATGGATCCGGGCCAGAGCCGGCGTGATCCGGGATGATACGGGCTCGCCGCGTCACCTCAGCGGGATATTTCTCGACATCAACGAGGAAAAGCAGCTCGAGGACGATCTGCGTTCCCAGGAGAATCATCTTCGCTCGATTCTCGAAACGGTGCCCGATGCGATGATCGTCATCGATTCCCGCGGCATCATGCAGCTCTTCAGCAGCGCCGCGGAGCGGCTGTTCGGCTACAGCAGGCAGGA
>JAEYTQ010000254.1 GCA_023433965.1 Pseudomonadota bacterium
CACCAGCGCTTTGATGCGGCTGTCAGTAAGATTGATCCCATTGCTGTTGGTCATCGACTGTCCCCTACCTCAGTCTTCAGCCCTCAGAATGTGCCGACGCTGATTGCGAGCGGCCCGGGGGTCCGGCTGCTTTCGCAACCAGTCCTCGTACGCTTCCAACGCCTCGCGCCGCGTCGAAAATACGCCGAGGTCGGTGACGCCGTTATTTATGCCGGGCGTCTCTACGCTCGCATTATATGAGGGCCAGTCAGTTCGTTGCCAGTGAGGCGCACCATCGCGGTTCTCCCCGGGGCAACCGGGGGGCACCATTGCCCTAGTGACTCCGTGTTGCCCCGTGAGACCAGTAGAGCACAGGCGATATACCTCAAATAAGTTATCGCGCAGGTTTCGAGAGACCGAGTGCGATGGTGTGTTACCCGGTGAGACTCCGATGGCAATGACTGTCGACCAACATCACCCGAACGCCTTCAGGCCGCCGGCTCGATGTAGCGCGGGAATGCCGGTGTCGGCGCCGGCAAGGTCGAGCCGGGGACGATGCGCCTGGCGCCGCCGAGCATGGCGAAGCTGCGCTCGGCCGCGGGGATGCCGAGGCTGTCGAGCAGCTTGCCGGAAGCGGTCGGCATCGCAGGCTGAGCCAGGATCGCGATCTGGCGCACCACTTCCGCGGTGACGTAGAGCACCGTCTTCTGCCTGGCCGGATCCGTCTTGGCGAGCGCCCAAGGCGCCTCGCCCGCGAAATAGCGGTTGGCCTCCGCGACCACGGCCCAGACGGCGTTGAGCCATTGATGGATCTGCTGAGTCGCCATGGCCTCGCGGGACGCTGCGATCATGCCGTCGGCCATCGCCAGGATCGCCTTGTCGTTATCGCTGAACTCGCCGGGCTCCGGCAGCACGCCGCCGAGCTGCTTGGCGATCATCGAGAGCGAACGCTGCGCGAGGTTGCCGAGATCGTTGGCGAGATCGGCGTTGATGCGCGCCACGATGGCCTCGTGATTGTAGTTGCCGTCCTGGCCGAACGGCACCTCGCGCAGGAAGAAATAGCGCATCTGGTCGACGCCATACTGGTCGGCGAGGTTGAAGGGATCGACGACGTTGCCGACCGACTTCGACATCTTCTCGCCCCTGTTGAACAGGAAGCCATGGGCATAGACCCGCTTCGGCAGCGGGATTCCGGCCGACATCAGGAATGCCGGCCAGTAGACGGCGTGAAAGCGGATGATGTCCTTGCCGATGACGTGCACGTCGGCCGGCCAGTAGCGCCAGTTCGTGTCGCTCTCGTCGGGGAAACCGACGCCCGTGATGTAGTTGGTGAGCGCATCGACCCAGACATACATCACATGATCTTCGTCGCCGGGCACCTTCACGCCCCAATCGAAGGTCGTGCGGGAGATCGAGAGGTCGCGCAGCCCGCCTCTAACGAAGCTCACCACCTCGTTCTTGCGGGAATCCGGCCCGATGAAATCGGGGTGATCGGCGTAAAGCGCCAGAAGCTTGTCCTGGTACGCCGAGAGGCGGAAGAAATAGCTCTTCTCCTCGACCCATTCCACCGGCGTGCCCTGCGGCCCCAGGCGTACGCCCTCGTCATTCAGGCGTGTCTCGTCCTCGGCGTAATAGGCCTCGTCGCGGACCGAGTACCAGCCCGAATAGATGTCGGCATAGATGTCGCCGTTCGCTTCCATGCGCCGCCAGATCTCCTGGCTCGAGCGATGATGCTGCTCCTCGGTGGTGCGAATGAAGCGGTCGAACGACACGTTCAGACGCTCGTCCATCTGCTTGAAGCGGCCGGCATTACGGGCTGCGAGCGCAGAGACGGACATGTTCTCGCCGGCCGCGGTCTGAACCATCTTCTGACCGTGTTCGTCGGTGCCGGTCAGGAAGAACACGTCCTTGCCGTCGAGCCGCGCGAAACGCGCGAGCACGTCGGTCGCGATCGCCTCATAGGCGTGACCGATATGCGGGCTGCCGTTGGGATAGGCGATCGCAGTCGTGATGTAGAAGACGTTGTCGCGTGCGGCGGCGACCGCAGGCGCGGCAGCTCGTGAAGAAACAACGGGGTTCGGCGAACGCGGGGCCTTTGGCTTCGGCGCCTTTGGCTTCACGGGCGTGACGACGGGAGCTGGTGCGGCGGTCACGGCAAGCGCAGTCGCCTTTTTCGCGACCTTCTTCGCCGGAGCCTTGGCCGGCTTCCTGGCAGCCTTCTTCACCGCCTTCTTGGCGACGACCTGTTTCTTCGCGGCCTTCTTGCCGGATTTCCTCGACGTCTTCGCAACGGTCTTCTTCGCGCCCTTCTTGGCGCCGGCTTTCTTGTTGTTCTTGGCAGCTTTGGTCGCGCGCGCCTTGGCCTTTTTCGCCGCTTTCTTGACGGTCTTTTTCGCAGCCTTCTTGCCGCTCTTGCGTTTGACGGATTTCTTAGCTCGCGTTGCCACCACGAATTCCTTTACCGGCTTCTCGAATTTGGAAACGGCTCGGCGTTCCGTTATTGTTTGCGCATGATCTTTTCGGAAAACCGCGTCGCACTTTTCCCGATCATGCTTTAGCGCGTTGCGTCCGCCAGCCAGCCGAACACCGAAAAAACCAGGGGCTTTCGCTCCAGATTGTAGGTTTCGGTGTCGCGCGCGGCGCGGACGATCTTTTCCCATACCTCGGCTAGACGCGCAAGGCGCGGCAGGTTCTGGTTGGCATTGGCCTCGTCTGCGTGCAGCCTTTGCGCGATCCAGCGGTCGATGCCGTCGATGAAGGCGGCCAGCGCGACGCGATCGCTGGTGCCGAGCGAGTCGCCGAGCGTGTGCAATTCGCGCGGATCGACTTGCGGGAGGCGTGCGAGGATGGCTGCCGTGCGCTGCTGGAGCTTGAGCGCATCGCCGCCGAGCAGCGTCAGCGCGCGCGCCACGCTGCCTTCGGAGGCTTCCGCCGCCTCGCGCAAGGCGGGATCGTTCGGATCGAGGTCGGCTGCTGAAGCTGCAGCCCCGATCACATCATCCGTGGTGAGCGCACGCAGACGCAGCTTGCGGCAGCGCGACTGGATGGTGGCCAGCACCCGCGCAGGTGCGTGGCTCACGAGGAGGAACAGCGATTGCTGCGGCGGCTCCTCCAGGATCTTCAAGAGCGCGTTGGCGGCGTTCGGATTGAGTTCGTCGACCGTGTCGACGATGCAGACCCGCCAGCCGTCCACCGCCGCGGTCGAGCCGAAGAACGAAATCGTCTCCCGCGTCTCGTCGACCGTGATGACGGTCCGCATCACGCCGCGATCGTTGAGGCCGCGTTCCAGCACCAGCAGCCCGCCATGCGCGCCGGCGGTGATCTGGCGCGCGACGTGGTCGTTCGGATCGAGTGCAAGCGTCTCGGCGCGCTGCACGGGCGGCGACATTGGATCGGGATTGGCG
>JAEYTQ010000118.1 GCA_023433965.1 Pseudomonadota bacterium
CGGCCGGTGGCAATGGGTCGCCGGAGGCACGCAGGCCATGTCGAGCTGTCATGTCGATAATCTGTGCTCCGCGCTGATACTCGCTGCAGATCGGGGCCGCGGCGGCCAAGCCTATTTCGTCGCAGACACGGAGCAGAGCACTCTCAAGAGCTTCATCTCCTCGCTGCTTGCCACGCGTGGAATAAGCCCGCCGGACAAGTCCGTCCCGTTCGCAATGGCCTGGACCATGGCCGGCCTGATGGGAGCAGCGTGGCGCATGCTGCGCCTCAGCGGCGAGCCGCCGATCACGCGCCAGATGTTGCGCCTCATCGGCAAGCCGTTCACGATCAGCACGCGCAAGGCGCAGGCCGAGTTGGGCTACGCGCCGGAAATCACCATGAAGGAGGGACTTGCCGCGATGCGGCAGCCCGATGCCATCTTCGCTGGTTCGGCTGACCATCGGGGAGACTGGCGCGCAGTCGCTGTCACCTGACGACGAAGCGTCATGCTGGCCGGACTGCGTGTACGCTCTAGATATCGCGGACCCGGTGTCGCCTCTAATTCAGTCCGCCAGAGCCCGAGAGCAAGCGCAGCACGATTGCGAACAATTCGTTTTGCGAGGAGATGCCGAGCCGTTCATAGGCGCGCTTGCGGTAGGTCAGGGTCGAATGCAGGCCGATGCCGAGTTCTCGCGAGATCGCTTCGGAGCTAAACCCTGCGAGGATGCGGCGGCAGACCTCCTGCTCGCGCGGCGTCAGTGCCGAGAGCGGCGCGCGCGTTGCGAACAGCGCGGCAAGATCCGATGGCGACTCCTTGTGAAAATGCCGCGCGACGCTGGCGGCGATCGCCGGGGCGATCGTGCCGAGACGCTCGCGTTCCGCGGCGGCGAAGCGCCCCTGGGACGTGATGCGGTAGAAATTGACGTAGAAGCAGGTGTCGTCCACCCAGATCGCGGCCGCGCCCTTGTCGACGATGCCGGAGTCGCGAAAGAAAATCTTGCGGTAGCGCGCGCCGTACATGCGCGGCGCGAAGGCCGGCAGCATGATCGGCCCGCCGCCCTCGCCTTCGAACAGTGCCTCACGGTTGGGATCGGATTCGTGGAACTGGCTGGCATAGGCCGCGCCGAGATCACCGCCGATCGGAATGTTGCCGGCATCGAGCAGGCAGCGCGCCGCGCCCGTCCGGCTCAGCGCGAACACCATGCAATGGCCGACACCGGCCTGCCGGCGCAGCGTGTCGATCAGGACATTTGGGAAATCGGGGCGGCCAATGGCGAGCACCGCGGACGTGACGTCGCCGGCCGCCAAGCCTGCCCTCGTGCCTTGCATCCTTTCCTCCCTCGGCTTTGCGCCCGTTTCTAGCAGCAAGTGCGGAGCGTCGGAAGACAATGCCGGCGCGGCGGCGGGAGGCGGAGGGACCAGAGACTTCCTCGATCAGCGTGCCGAGCCGGCCCCGCGAATCCAGCTTTCAAGCGCCACGGTGGCTTCGGCTTCGCGGGCCTTGCGCAGCAGCAGATCGCGGTCGCATCCCGGCGCCATCTCCTGCGCCCTGGACTTGGCCAGGACGGCGGACGCATGCAGGCGTTCGCTCAAGCTCTGCGTTTGTTTGACACGGCGGCGTTTCTTGGTGCGATCTTGCATGTCACGCTCTCATGTACAAATTTCGAGAACCAGACGCAGCATTGCCGTGGTTCTCCAATCGAACATGGGACTGGTTGGCTGCCCTTCGCTGTATAGGGAAGGACCGGCCTGGACATTTACATTGTTAAAGACGGCAGCGATTTCCGCCTGGCCGCACCGCATTTTTTTGGCCACGTGGGCATTGCGCAGTGCGGCAGCCTCGAATGGAAACAGCCTCAGTATCTGGGCTCCGCGATAAGTCCGGATAGTGGCTCGAGGCTAGCCTTCGAACACCGGCATTGCGCGTCAGACATTCCCTCATCCGTTCGGCCCCTCACCGCCAAGGATATTGTCGGTTCCGCGCCGAGGAACGTTTGCATCAGCCTCGCCTTGTTCGTTGCACCTTCTAACCAGCCGCATCGTCTATGCGGCTGACCTATGCGAGAGACAGTCAATGCGCATCCTTCTTGTCGGGGGCACCGGGCTCATCGGGTCGGCGATCTGCGCCAGGCTGTCCGCCGAAGGGCATGACTGCATATCGGTGTCGCGCCATCCGGCGGCGGCCCGGGATCCACGCCACATCACGCTCGACCTCGCCCACGCGACGGATGCTTCGCAATGGAAGGGCCTGCTCAGTGGGGTCGATGCCGTCATCAACGCGGCGGGCGCGCTGCAGGGACGGAATATGCAGAGTGTCCACGTTACCGGAAGCGCGGCGCTCTACGCGGCCTGCGAAAGCACGGGCGTCCGCCGTGTCATCCTGTTCTCGGCGATCGGCAGCAACGTCGATGCAATGAGCGACTTTTCCCGCACCAAGCGCGAGGGTGAAGCTGCCTTGACGGCACGGGAGCTCGATTGGGTCGTGCTGCGCCCGTCGGTCGTGGTGGGCCGGCCGGCCTATGGTGGCAGCGCGCTGCTACGGGGGCTCGCCGCACTGCCGGTTCTCCCGGTGATGCCCGGCACCGCCGCCATTCAACCGGTGCATCTCGACGACGTCGTGGAGACCGTGCTGTTCTTCCTGCAACCCGGCGCTCCCTCCCGGGTGGCGCTCGATCTCGCCGGTCCGAAGCGGATTGCCTTCAGCGACGCGGTCGCGCTGTTTCGCGCCTGGCTGCGCTGGCGGCCGGCTGACCGCCTGCACTTGCCGTCCTGGCTGGCTTCGGCCGCCTATCGTGCGGGCGACGTTGCGCAGATGCTGGGGTGGCGAACGCCCGTCAATGCGACGGCCCAGGCGGAAATGCGGCGCGGCGCGACCGGCGACCCCGGACCCTGGCGACAAGTCACCGGCATTACGCCGCGCGATCTCGAGGCCGCGCTCGCACGCGAGCCGGCCTCGGTGCAGGAGCGGTGGTTCGCACGGCTCTATGCGCTGAAGCCGCTCATCTTCGGCGTGTTCGGCGTGTTCTGGATTGCCACAGGCATCATCTCGCTTGGTCCGGGTTGGGACATCGGAATGTCCTTGCTGCGCGAAGGCGGGCTGCCGGAAAGATCTGCGGCTCTCACCGTCACCGCCGGCGCGCTCGCCGATATCCTCATCGGCCTCGCCATCCTCTGGCGTCCTCTGAGCCGCTACGGACTGTGGGCAGCATTGATCATCTCGCTCACCTATGCCCTGATCGGCACCGCGCTGGTGCCGCGGCTGTGGGCCGATCCGCTCGGGCCGATGCTGAAGATCTGGCCGGTGATCATGCTCAACCTGGTTGCCATGGCGATCCGGGAGGATCGCTGATGCTCTACTTCCTCGTGAAGATGGCGCATATCATCGGCGCTGCGGTCCTGCTCGGCACCGGTGCCGGCATCGCCTTCTTCATGCTGGTGGCGCATCTGCGCGGCGACCCGCGCGAGATCGCCGGGGTTGCACGGACCGTGGTGCTGGCCGACTTCCTGTTCACGGCGAGTGCGGTGATCCTGCAGCCGGTCACCGGCACCTGGCTCGCCTGGTCAAGCGGGTATTCCCTCGGTGACGGCTGGGTCGCGGCGTCGATCGCCCTCTATCTGGTGACCGGTGCCTTCTGGCTGCCGGTGGTGTGGATGCAGATGCAGATGCGCGATCTCGCCGTCGCGGCGGTTGCGGCCAACTCCGAACTGCCTGCTCGGTACCACAAGCTCTTCTGGTGGTGGTTCGCCTTCGGCTTTCCGGCCTTCGCAGCCGTGCTGATGATTTTCTGGCTGATGATCGCGCGTCCGGCGATTCCATATTGGGATTGATCGGCGCGTGTCTTCAGGCGTCGCAGGATGTCACACATCGGCGCAGGACGTCGCGCCCGCGCTATCTCGATCGCTCCGCCGCGATCCTTTCCTTCAGGCCTGCCGCGCCAACGGCACCTGCAACGACCGAGTCGCCGATAACATAAGCGGGCGTGCCTTTGATGCCGAGGGCCCGCGCAAGCGCGGCGCTCTCCTCCAGGGTCAACCGTACTTCGTCGCTCGCGAGGTCTCGCTCCAGGCGCACCATGTCGAGCCCTTCCTCGCGCGCGGCGGCGAGCGCACTCGCGCGGTCCGCCGGGCCGCGGCCGCCGAGCAGCCGGCGGTGGAACGCGAGGTACCTCTCCCCGGTCCGATCCTGCATCCGGACCGCCACTGCGACGCCTGCTGCCTCGTTTGAGGCGGCACCCAGGATTGGAAGCTCCTTGAGCACGATGCGCAGGTCGCGGTCCTCTTGCAGCAGGATTAACGTGTCGGAAAGAGCGCGCCGG
>JAEYTQ010000269.1 GCA_023433965.1 Pseudomonadota bacterium
CCTCCTACCGGGTCTATGCCAAGAAGATCCCGACCAAGGACGGCGACTACACCATGGACCACACCGCGCTGATCTACCTGATGGACCGCGAGGGCAGGTTCGTCTCGCCGTTCAACCTGAAGCGCACGCCGGAAGAGGCGGCGGCGGATCTGAAGAAGGATCTCTGATCCGTCCGTCATGGCCGAGGTGACGATCCGGCCATAATCGGCGCTCGCCTTCCCGCTTGGATGGGCTATAACGCCCTCCGATCCCAATGAAATCCGTTCATTCCCGGCCGATGGCTTCATCGCAACAGGCGAAATCGTCCAAATCTGCCCGTCGCTTGCTGACCGGGCTGGCCTTCGTCCCGTGCCTGCTGTTGGGCCTTTTCTTGGGCCTGCCCGGCGCGAATGCCCAGGTGCCCGCCAAGCAGCCCCCGGCGGCGCCTCAGGCGCCGCCGCAGGTTGCGCCTCAGGCCGCCCCGCAGGCCGTGCCCGGCTTCTGGGACCCCCGGCGGCGTCCCGAACGGCCGGACCTGTCGCGCTTGACCGTGATCCGCTTCCTGACCGAGACCGACTATCCGCCGTTCAACTACACCGGCGCGGACGGCAACCCGGCCGGCTTCAACGTCGATTTCGCCCGCGCCCTCTGCGAGGAGATCAAGGTCACCTGCACCGTGCAGATGCGCCGCTTCGAGACGCTGGTGGACGCGCTCACCTCCAACCGGGGCGACGCCATCATCGCCTCGATGGCGGTAAGCCCGCAGCTGCGCGCCCGCGTCGACTTCACCGATCCCTATTATCGCGTGCCGGCGCGCTTCGTCTCGCGCAAGGACGCGGTGATGCCGGAGATCCGGCCCGAATATCTCGAGGGCAAGAAGGTCGGCGTCGTCGCCGGCTCCGCGCATGAAGCGTATCTGAAGGCGATGTTCACCGACGCCGAACTGCATCCCTATCCCAGTGACGATGCGGTGCGCGCGGCTTTGCGCAAGGGCGAGGTCGATTTCATCTTCGGCGACGCCATCTCGCTGGCGTTCTGGATCAACGGCACCGATTCCGGCGATTGCTGCGCCTTCTCCGGCGGTCCCTTCGTCGAGAGCCGCTTCTTCGGCGAGGGCATCGGCATCGCCGTGCGCAAAGGCAATGACGTGCTGCGCCAGGCCCTGAACTGGGCGATGTTCCGGGTCTGGGAAAAAGGCCGCTACACCGACCTGTGGCTGCGGTATTTCTCGGTGAGCCCGTTCTAGTCAGTGATCGTCATTCCGGGGCGCGCAAAGCGCGAACTATGGTGCGCAGTTGCGCACCTGAGAATCTCGAGATTCCGGGTTCGATGCCGGCGCATCGCCCCGGAATGACATCAACCGTTCTTTTGCATTCTGCCCGGAAATCGCTATTTTCCGCGGCCCCGGAGGCCTTTCTTTATGTCCGTTAACGACCACAGCATGACCCCGAGCGATCTGCGTGCGCTCGCCGAACAATCCAACGCCTGGCCGTTCGAGCAGGCGAAGGCCATCGTCGCGCGGCTGAAGAAAAGCCCGAAGGACGAGGTGCTGTTCGAGACCGGCTACGGTCCCTCCGGACTGCCGCATATCGGCACGTTCGGCGAGGTCGCGCGCACCTCGATGGTGCGCCATGCCTTCCGCGTGCTCACCGAGGACAAGATCAAGACGCGCCTGCTGGCCTTCTCCGACGACATGGACGGCTTCCGCAAGGTGCCGGACAACGTGCCCAACAAGGAGATGCTGGCTCAGCATCTCGGCAAGCCGCTGACGCGGGTGCCGGATCCGTTCTCGAACGAGTACCCGTCGTTCGGCCACCACAACAATGCGCGGCTGCGCGCCTTCCTCGATCATTTCGGCTTCGACTACGAATTCGCGAGCTCGACCGACTATTACACCTCGGGCCGCTTCGACGCGACGCTGCTGAAGATGCTCGCCGCCTACGACAAGGTGATGGAGATCATCCTGCCGACGCTGGGTCCCGATCGCCGCGCCACCTATTCGCCGTTCCTGCCGATCAGCAAGATCAGTGGTGTCGTGCTGCAGGTGCCGATGATCCGGCGTGACGTCGCGGCCGGCACGGTGACCTATGTCGACCCCGACACGAACCAGGAGGTCGAGACATCCGTCACCGGCGGCAACGTCAAGTGCCAGTGGAAGGCCGACTGGGCGATGCGCTGGGTCGCGCTCGGCGTCGACTACGAGATGGCCGGCAAGGATCTGATCGATTCCGTGAAGCTGTCCGGTGCGATCGCCAGGGCGCTCGGCGCCACGCCGCCCGAAGGCTTCAACTACGAGCTCTTCCTCGACGAGAAGGGGCAGAAGATCTCGAAGTCGAAGGGCAATGGCCTCACGATCGACGAATGGCTGCGCTACGCCTCGCCGGAATCGCTGTCGCTGTTCATGTATCGCGAGCCCAAGGCGGCCAAGCGGCTGTATTTCGACGTCATCCCGCGCAACGTCGACGATTACCAGCAGTTCCTCGACGGCTTTCCAAAGCAGGACGGCAAGCAGCAGCTCGGCAATCCGGTCTGGCACATCCACAGCGGCAAGCCGCCGAAAGGCGACATGCCCGTCACCTTCCAGCTTCTCCTGACGCTGGTGTCATCGTCGAACGCGGAGAACGCCGAGACGCTGTGGGGCTTCATCGGCCGCTACCGTCCCGGTGTGAGCCCGCAGACACATCCGAGGCTGGACGCGATGGTCGGCTACGCCATCAATTATTATCGGGACTTCGTCGCGCCGACCAAGCAGTTCCGTGTGCCCACGGATATCGAGCGCGCCGCACTGCAGGACCTGCGCGATGCGCTGTCGCAGCTGGCGCCGGACGCCTCCGCCGAGGACATCCAGAACGTCGTCTACGAGATCGGCCGCCGCGAGCCGTTCCTCGACCAGGTCAAGAAGGGCAAGGACGGCCGTCCCGGCGTCACGCTGGATTGGTTCAACATGCTCTACCAGGTGCTGCTCGGCCAGGAGAAGGGCCCGCGTTTCGGCTCCTTCGTCGCGGTGTATGGCGTGCAGAACGCAGTCAACATGATCGACGGCGCGCTGGCCCGGTCAGCGTAACAGCGTGTAGCCCGGATGGAGCGAAGCAAAATCCGGGATTCTCGCAGCGGAAAGACTTTCCCGGATTGCGCTTCGCTCCATCCGGGCTACGAATCTCCGGCTCAAATCGAGCGCAGCACGTAGCGCCGGTTGTCCTTCTGTACCGGCCTTGCATTCATCGGGTACAGCTTTGCAAACGCGGCGACGTCGGCGGCCGAGACCTGGATCGGCGTGGTCAGCAGCAGCCATTCGACCGTTTCCGAGCAAGGCGGCGTCGTCAGCGAGCCGGGATAGCGGTAATAGCTGAGCCGCTGCGGCAACAGGGCGTGCGGATCGATGCCGGCATCGGCTTTCACCGCGGGGCCTTCCGCCGCCGGCATGGTCCTGACGATCTTGCCGAAGGCCGGGTTCGGCCTGCCCTCGGCCATCAGCACGCCGACCACGGCGAGCCCACCGGCCTCGTTGCGATGGACGAAATGCGCCTCCATCGGAAAATTCCTGCCGCCGATCATGTGCTCGCTCGGGCGGTGGAAGTGCACCTGTAGCAGCTTGTATTTGACGTCGCCGAGCATCAGCGTGCTGTCCTCGGCGAAGTTGAGCTGGATCGTATGCCCGTTGTTGACGATGGTGTCGGCGCTCTTGCCCCAGTTCAGCTTCAGGACCGGCAATTGCGACTTGATCGATCCCTCGATGTCGATCGGCGATTGCTGCAAGCCGACCGCGCAGGCCTTGTTGGCCGCATCGAGATCGCCCCATTGGGCCGGGCCGCCGGCGCCTTCATAACTCCAATGCGCGCCTTCGGCGGCAAAGGCCGGTTTGCACAACGGACAAAGCGCGAGGCCAGCGAGGGCCTTCAATGCGTGACGACGATTCATCGTATTTCCCCAAGAAAAAGCCGAAAGCCGTAGTATCGGGGGGAACCTATGCGAGAGCGCCGGTGAGTCGCAATGGAGGTCGGGACGAGCGCGGTCCGCAGGAATGCGGGTCACGAGACGTAGAGGCCATCATCACTGGGTCGCCCACACGATCCGCGCGATCCACGCCACCTCGCCCGACGCCATCGTGCGCACGGCCTGCGATGCATCGAGCGACTGCAGCTCCAGGGCCTTTGCGGTACGGCGCCTCAGCGTCGCGATCGTCACCTCGCCCACCTTGCTCCGCACCACCACGCCGTCACCCTTGCGCAGCGGCGCGCCGGGCGAAACCAGGACGATGTCGCCGTCGCGATAGACCGGTGTAAGCGCATTGCCGGAGATCCCCAGAGCAAAGGCGCGGTCCTCCTCGGCGGTGGGGAGCGCAATTTCGCTCCAGCCCCTCCGGGATGGACGGCCGGCCTCGTCGAAGGCGCCGCTCGTGCCGGCCAGCGCGAACCCGAGCAACGGGACCGAGCGGCCCCCGCCCGCGTCGTCGCCATCGATCAACCTGGCAAAGCTGTCGATCGAGGCGTCGGCCGCGGCCAGCGCTTTCGCGATCGATTCGGTCGAGGGCCAGCGTTCGCGGCCGTCGGCGGTGACGCGCTTGGACCTGTTGAAGGTCGTAGGGTCGAGCCCGGCCCGCTTGGCAAGGCCCGAGGGCGACAATCCGGCACGCGCCGCCAGCCGATCCAGCGCGGCCCAGATCTGGTCGTGAGTCAGCATCCTCTGCGCTTTGGCCTGTCTGACCATGCAAGGTCCAGCCCGTCGCAACTCAGGAAAACTGTCCTCGAATCAACCGGTTTTCCGCTTTTCGCGCAAGTGGCGGCGGCTAACACTTGAGTTCGGAAGGGGCGGCCTTTACGGTCGCGGCCGGGTTTCGAGGACCCGCGAGACACCAAAAAACTCAAAAGACTCAAAGAACAAACAAGGCTGCGGTAGCGGTGGTCAAGATCTACAAAATCTGTCCGGCCTCGGCCTGGCGCGAGGCGGAGCGGCAGGGTACCTACCAGGGCAGCGCGGATGACGCGCGCGACGGATTCATCCATTTCTCGACCGCAGCCCAGGTTCCCGAGACCCTGCGCAAGCACTATTTCGGGCAGCGTGCACTGTTCCTGGTCGAGGTCGACGGCGACGCGCTCGGCAGCGAGCTGCGCTGGGAGCGCTCCCGCAATGACGAGCTGTTTCCGCATCTCTATGGCGAGCTCGATCTCGGCGCAGTGATCGCCGTGATGAACCTCAACATGCGCTCCGACGGCAGTCATGAAGTTCCGGAGCTTGCTCCGTGATCCGCGCGTTCGACGCCTTTTCGCTGCCGGTGCTGCGCTGGCTCGACCCCGAGGACGCGCATCGCCTCGCGATCCAGGGCTTGCGCTTCCTGCCGCCGATCAAGCCGCGCGCCGACGACCCCAAGCTCGCGGTGCGCGCGTTCGGGCTCAACTTTCCCAATCCGATCGGCATGGCCGCCGGCTTCGACAAGAGCGCCGAGGTGCCGGACGCGTTGCTGCGGCTCGGCTTCGGCTTCGTCGAGATCGGCTCGGTGACGCCGAAGCCTCAGAGCGGCAATCCGCGGCCGCGGCTGTTCCGGCTCGAGCGCGACGAGGCGATCATCAACCGCATGGGCTTCAACAACGACGGTGCGGACGCCGCACTGCGCCGGCTTGG
>JAEYTQ010000418.1 GCA_023433965.1 Pseudomonadota bacterium
CATCCACCGCGAGTAGGACGTCGGACCGCACTGAGAGCACTATGCAAACAGTAGAACTCGACGCCAGTAGTTGGAAAACAGCGCAGGATTTTCGATCAGATCTCAAGGCAGCAATAGGGGCACCAGAGTGGCATGGCGACATGGTGGCTGCCTTTTTGGATTCAATCTTCGGCGGCGGAATGAACGCACTCAAGCCCCCTTACAACATCAAGGTCGTAAATACGGCTGGCCTCGCACCAGACGTTATGGAGCTGATCCGAGATCTTTCGTTGCGCATCGAGGAGACGCGGATACGTCGGCTTGCACGTACAGGTGAGGACGTGGCGGCCAGTCTTGAAATCGCGAGCTAGGTTTCAATTTGCCCGGGGCACATAGGATAACCATCCGTCCGCCGGAGCACAGCGCCTCACAGCATGCTCGGCAGCACGCGATCCGGCGGCTTGTGCGCGTCGAGGAAGGTTCGGATGTTGATGATCACCTTCTCGCCCATCTCGACGCGGCCCTCGATCGTGGCCGAGCCCATATGCGGCAGCAGCGTGACCTTGCCGGCCTTGGCGAGCCGCACCAGCTTCGGGTTGACCGCGGGCTCATGCTCGTAGACGTCGAGGCCGGCGCCGGCGATCTCGCCGCCTTCGATCAGCTTGATCAGCGTGTCCTCGTCGGTGACCTCGCCGCGCGCGGTGTTGACGATGTAGGCGTCCTTCCGGATCAGCTTCAGCCGCCGCGCCGACAGCAGGTGATAGGTCGCCGGCGTGTGCGGACAATTCACCGAGATGATGTCCATTCGCGCCAGCATCTGGTCGAGGCTTTCCCAATAGGTCGCGCCCAGCTCTTCGGCGATGACGGGGGCGACGGGACGGCGGTTGTGATAGTGGATCTGCAGCCCGAAGGCGCGGGCGCGGCGGGCCACCGCCTGGCCGATGCGGCCCATGCCGATGATGCCCAGACGTTTTCCCCCGATACGGTGGCCGAGCATCCAGGTCGGCGACCAGCCCGGCCAGGGTTTTCCTTCGGTCAGGATCGAGGCGCCTTCGATCATCCGCCGGGGCACCGCGAGGATCAGCGCCATGGTCATGTCGGCGGTGTCTTCGGTCAGGACTTTCGGCGTGTTGGTGACGGTGATGCCGCGGGCATGGGCGGCTGCGACGTCGATGTTGTCGACGCCGTTGCCGAAATTGGCGATCAGGCGGAGCTTGCAGTCGGGCTGGTTGACGACATCGGCGCCGATGTGATCGGTCACGGTCGGAACCAGGACGTCGGCAGTGCGCGCGGCTTCCGCGATCTGCTCGGGCGACATCGGCGTATCCTCGAGATTGATCCGCGCGTCGAACAATTCGCGCATGCGCGTCTCGATGGAATCCGGCAGCTTGCGCGTCACCACGACGAGGGGCTTCTTCTTCACCGACATGTCCTGCTCTCATGAGGCGTCGCAGGCCGCCTCTGTCGCCAAAGGCCGGTCGTTGAGGCCTCATTAACCCGGTTGTTCGACACTGCCCTTGCCGTGTCCGTCCCCGGCGTTTCCTCCAAGCTCACCCGACATTTCCGGCCGGAAATCGGGGCTAACCGGTTGCTCGAGTGCTCGTCCTCTCTATCAGAAGGCCGGGCCAAGACAAGAACCACGGCTCAGGGCTTGGAACCCGCGTGGGGCGGGGCTAGGGGCAGACGGGCAGGGTTTGGAATTTGGGGTGAGGATCCGGTTGGGCCGGATCTTCGAAGGAGACGGGTTGATGGCGTTGGGGCGTTTTTGTGCGGTGATGGCGCTCGTTTGTACCTGGTTCGGCGCCACGGTCGGCCCTTCGCATGCGGCCAAGGATAACACCCCGCAGAGCGCAAGCGGCCTGCCCGTGCCGCGCTATGTCAGCCTCAAATCGGATCACGTGAACGTTCGCGCCGGCCCGACCAAGGACAACGACGTCGCCTGGGTCTACACCCGCGCCGGCCTGCCGGTCGAGATCACCGCCGAGTTCGAGAACTGGCGCTGGGTGCGCGATTCCGAGGGCGCGGAGGGCTGGGTCTATCACTCGCTGCTGTCGGGCCGCCGCACCGCGGTCGTCACCATGAAGCACAAGGACGACCTCGCACCGATCTACGACCGGCCCGATCCCGACAGCGCGGTCGCAGCACGGCTCCAGGCTGGCGTCGTCACGCAGGTGAAGAAGTGCACCGCAAGCTGGTGCCGCGTCACCGGCAACGGCTTTGACGGTTGGATCCAGCAGGAGCGCCTCTGGGGCGTGTACGTGGACGAGCAGGTCAACTGACCCGAAGGGTCATCCCGGGATGGTGCGCAGCACCAGATCCGGGATCTCGACATTCTCGGATGCGCAAGGGCGCACCGGGGTTCGGTGCTCCGCCCCGCCCCGGAATGACGATCTTCTCAGCCTAGGGTAAGATCAGCGCTTCTTGCGCAGGCGCACGACCATGTCGATGCGGGAGATCTCGTAGCCCTCCGGCACCTCCGGCATCTTGGACAGCGCCAGATGCGGATCCTCGATGTCCACCAGCTCGTGGCTGTTCTCGAGGTAGTAGTGATGGTGTGTCGTGACGTTGGTATCGAAATAGGTCTTGGTGCCGTCGACGCTGACCTGGCGGAGCAGGCCGGCGTCGGTGAGCTGGTTCAGCGTGTTGTAGACCGTCGCCAGCGACACCGGCACCTTGGCGAGCGTGGCTTCCTCGTAGAGCATTTCAGCCGTGAGATGGCGTGCGCCCTTGCCGAACAGGAGCCAGCCCAGCGCCATGCGCTGGCGCGTCGGGCGCAGCCCGGCGGACTGGAGCATTTCGTTGACGTCGTGCCAGGGACACCCGGTCAGGGCCGGCTGGCGGCCGGACATGAGGGCCGCGGCGTGGACGTCGTCATCGTGGCGGGACGCGGTATTCTCGTTCATTTCCAGATTTCGGGCACGCGTGAACAATATCTCTCTGTAACATAAGAAGAGAAAGATGCAGATGCAAGTTTCTCGCAACTAGAGTGGTTCTAATCTGGCTTGGAACCGGGCGAGAAGGCCGTCATTTTACCTTCATGACAGCGCTTTGCCACCGAAATAGCCTGTGTTAGAGAGCGCGCGGTTTCGCTTAGCCGATTTTGGCGCAGCCGGGCGTGGAGGCTTGGTGCGCATCCTATCCGGGTTTGCGCGAGTCTCCGAGAGAGACGGGCCCCATTTTTCGGCAAAACCCCCTCACCCGGGATTCGAACAGAGGCTCGTGAATGCTGAACAGGCGCAACGGTTACGACTACGAAGATCTGCTGGCCTGTGCCCGCGGCGAGATGTTCGGCCCGGGCAATGCCCAGCTGCCACTGCCGCCGATGCTGATGTTCGACCGGATCACGGACATCAACGACAATGGCGGAGAGTTCGGCAAGGGCCTGGTCCGCGCCGAGCTCGACGTGAAGCCCGACCTCTGGTTCTTCGGCTGCCACTTCAAGAACGATCCGGTCATGCCCGGCTGCCTCGGGCTGGATGCGCTGTGGCAAATGGTCGGCTTCTACCTCGGCTGGATCGGCGGCGAAGGCCGCGGCCGCGCGCTCGGCCTGAACGAACTGAAGTTCAGCGGCCAGGTCCTGCCCGAGGCGCGCCGGGTCGTGTACAATGTCGATATCAAGCGCGTGATGCGTTCAAAGCTGGTTCTCGGGATCGCCGACGGGTGGCTTTCGGTCGATGATCAGATTATCTATCGCGCGAAAGACCTGAAGGTCGGCCTGTTCAAGCAGGGCACGGACTTGGGCTGAGCGCATCACCACGAAGACAACGAGAAGACAACGATTTAGGGCGAGGCTGACATGAGGCGGGTTGTGGTCACCGGAATGGGCATCGTCTCGTCCATCGGAAACAACACCCAGGAAGTGCTTGCGAGCCTTCACGAGGCGAAGTCGGGCATTTCGCGGGCTGAAAAATACGCCGAGCTCGGCTTCCGTTCGCAGGTGCAAGGTGAGCCCACGCTGGACCCTTCGACGGTGGTCGACCGCCGCGCCATGCGTTTCCTCGGCCAGGGTGCGGCGTGGAATCACATCGCGATGGAGCAGGCAATCCAGGACTCCGGCCTGAGCCCTGAAGAAGTTTCCGACATCCGCACCGGCATCATCATGGGCTCGGGCGGCCCTTCGGCGCGCACCATCGTCGAAGCCGCCGACATCACCCGCTCCAAGGGACCGAAGCGCGTCGGCCCGTTTGCAGTGCCGAAGGCGATGTCCTCCACGGCCTCCGCGACTCTCGCGACCTGGTTCAAGATCAAGGGCGTGAACTATTCCATTTCCTCGGCCTGCGCGACGTCGAACCATTGCGTCGGCAATGCCTATGAGACGATCCAGATCGGCAAGCAGGACATCATCTTCGCCGGCGGCTGCGAGGAGCTGGACTGGTCGCTGTCGGTGCTGTTCGACGCCATGGGCGCTATGTCCTCGAAGTACAACGACACGCCGGCCACGGCCTCGCGTCCCTACGACGTCAATCGCGACGGCTTCGTCATTGCCGGCGGGGCCGGCGTGCTGGTGCTGGAAGAACTCGAGCACGCCAAGGCGCGTGGCGCGCGAATCTACGGCGAGATCGCCGGCTACGGCGCGACATCGGACGGCTACGACATGGTTGCGCCGTCGGGTGAGGGGGCGGAGCGCTGCATGCGCATGGCGTTGTCCACCGTCAACGCCAAGATCGACTACATCAATCCTCATGCCACCTCGACGCCGGCCGGCGATCCGCCCGAAATCAACGCGATCCGCAATGTGTTCGGCGCCGGCGACAAGTGTCCGCCAATCTCGGCGACCAAGTCGTTGACCGGCCATTCGCTCGGCGCCACCGGCGTGCAGGAAGCGATCTATTC
>JAEYTQ010000492.1 GCA_023433965.1 Pseudomonadota bacterium
CGGGCAAGCTTTGGTCCGCGATGATGGGAACGAGCCCGCTGCCGGACAAGGCGCCGGCGGGCTATCGCTCCATCCTGCCCTGTCCGCTCTGGGGCGATTGCTGGACGCGCGAGCTCTCCCCCGCACATGCCGGCGAAGACGAGTGTGCACCGGGGGCGCAGACCGCGGCCAAGGACGATCGCAAGCGCTTCGCTGTCCGCGAGCGCGAGGACAATGCCGATCGCCGCGATCCGTTCGTGCTCAATCGCTTCGAGAAGATCCTCGCGATGGCCGAGATGGTCAATGTCGATCGCCCCGCGGACGACAGCGAGGACGAGGACGCGCAGAAGGCTGCCGACGATCTTGAGGAGATCACGCTCAGCCGCCACACAGGCAAGCCGGCAAGCCGGTTCAAGTTCGATCTCGACCTGCCTCCGGAGGCGCTTGACGCCTCCAAACTGAATGCGGACCTCACCTATCCCGAATGGGACTACCGCAGTGGCTCCTATCTTCCCGATCATTGCCGCGTGTTGGCGGCTGCCGCCTCCGAGCGAGGCGAGAGCTGGACACCTGATGATGCCACGCGCCGGCACATCCGCCAGGTGCGCCGACGCTTCGAGGTGTTGCGGCCGCGCCATGAATTGATGCGCGCCCAGGCGGATGGACACGACCTCGATCTCGACGCGCTGGTGCGCGCGCGGTGCGACCTGCGCGCCGGCAGCGGCGGCAACGGTCTCGATCGCATCCACGTCGCGATGCGCCCGCAAGGGCACGATCTCGCCGTGACGCTGCTCGTCGACGTCTCGCTGTCCACGGACGCCTGGGTCGACGGCTATCGCGTGCTCGACGTCGAGAAGGAGGCGCTGCTGGTGCTTGCCCACGGACTCTCGGCCTGTGGCGATCACCACAGCATCCTGACCTTCACCTCACGCCGGCGCTCCTGGGTGCGGCTCGAAACGGTGAAGGCCTTCGGCGAGCCTATGAGCGCGACGGTAGAGCGCCGGATCGGCGCGCTCAAGCCGGGCTACTACACGCGGATCGGCACGGCGGTGCGCCATGCCGCGGCCGAGCTCGTCCGACAGCCGCAGCGCAAGAAGCTGCTGATCGTCCTCACCGACGGCAAGCCGAACGACGTCGATCATTACGAGGGCCGCTTCGCAGTCGAGGACACCCGCAAGTCGGTGCAAGAGGCGCGTCGGCTCGGTATCGCCGCATTCGGCGTCACGGTGGACGCAACTGCGCAATCCTACTTCCCGACCTTGTTCGGCCGCGGCGGCTACGCCATCGTCGGCAACATCAAGCGGTTGCCGGCGGCGCTGCCGGCGATCTACCGGCAGGTCGCGCACTGAGAGTGGGAAGACGGCGTCAGTTCGCTTGCACGTAAGCTATTGCTGATCTGCCGAGTATATGGCGGAATGGCCGAATGGACCAGGATGCCGACGCCGCGAGAGACACAATGCCATGCTGATTGCCTGCGGCGATGCGCTGATCGATTTCGTGCCGACGCGAAACGTCGACGGGCGCGAGGCCGTGATGCCGGCGGTCGGCGGCTCCTGCCTCAATGTTGCGGTCGGCCTGGCGCGGCTCGGCGCGCAGGCCGGCTTCGTCGGCGGTATCTCCACCGACCTGTTCGGACGGATGATCGTCGATCACGCCGCGGCGTCGAACGTCGACCTTGGTCTTGCCACGCGAAGCGATCACCAGACCACGCTCGCGTTCGTTCGCGTCGTCGCCGGCGAGACGCACTACGCCTTCTACGACGCCGCGACTGCGACGCAGAACTGGAGCTATCGGCGCGGGACGATTCCCTTCGCGGACATCGAGGCGGTCCATGTCGGTTCGACCACGCTGGTCGACGACCGAGGCGCGGCGGAGACGATGGCACTGGTCACCGACGCGCGGGCGTCATCGACGATCTCCTTCGATCCGAACTGTCGCGCGAACCTCGTCAAGGACAAGCCGGCCTATCTTGCGCGCATGACCGTGTTTGCGGCCGAGGCAGATATCATCAAGATGTCCGACGTCGATTTCGCCTACCTCTTCGGGGACGAGCCACATCGGCGGCGTGCGACGGCGCTGCTCGGGCAGGGCGCGAGCCTCGTCGTCATCACGCGTGGCAGTGGTGGCGCCACCGCGTGGCATGCGGGAGCAGGGCAGATCGAGGTCGCCGCGCCCAAGGTCGACGTGGCCGACACGATCGGCGCCGGCGACAGTTTTCAGGCCGCGCTGCTGTTCGCACTGCATGACCAAGGGCGCATGGTCCGGCGATCATTGAAGGAGAGCAGTGCCGACGAGCTTCGGCGCGCGCTGTCCTTCGCCGCCGATTGCGCCGGCCTCACATGCACCCGTCCGGGCGCTGATCCGCCCTGGCGCCACGAGGTGGGTTGGAGCCGATAACGCAGCCTCACATTCGCGCGACGGCCTTCTCGGCGCATTTGAGGAAGGTCCCGAGCAGAGGACTCTGGGACTCCCGCCGCCAGCACACCGCAATGTCGAGGGAGTCGTTGACGTCACGTAGCGGCCTAAACACGACGCCGCGTGGCGCGCCGAGCTGTGCGCAGGCGGGCAGGATGGC
>JAEYTQ010000515.1 GCA_023433965.1 Pseudomonadota bacterium
ACTACACCGGCACCGACCCTGAATATTTCCAGAATTTCGTGATCTTCACCAATTACCAGTTCTATGTCGATGCCTTCGCGCAAGCGTGCCAGCGACGGCTTCAGTCCGGCGAGGCCGGCCTCGATGCTTTCGTCGGGCCGGGCAACGTCATCATGCAGAGCGGCGGCGCGATCAGTGGCGCTGCGCCAGCTCGCGCGCCGCAGATGCCGGCCCTCCATCTGGTCATGTCAGGCTATCGCGGCATCACCCTGATCAACATCGGCACCGGCCCGTCCAATGCGCGCAACGTCACCGACCACGTGGCGGTGCTGCGCCCCCACGCCTGGCTGATGCTCGGCCATTGCGCGGGGCTGCGCAACACGCAGCGGCTCGGGGATTACGTGCTGGCGCACGGCTATGTGCGCGAGGACCATGTGCTCGACCGCGAGCTGCCGCCGTGGGTGCCGATCCCGGCGCTGGCCGAGATGCAGGTCGCGCTCGAGGAGGCGGTCGAGGACGTCACCGGGCTCGAAGGCTTCGAGCTCAAGCGCCTGATGCGCACGGGCACGGTCGCCAGCGTCGACAACCGCAACTGGGAGATTTCCGGACCCGAGGTGATCCGCCGCTTGTCGCAGTCGCGTGCGGTGGCGCTCGACATGGAGTCGGCTGCGATCGCCGCCAACGGCTACCGCTTCCGCGTTCCTTACGGCACGCTGCTGTGCGTCTCCGACAAGCCGCTGCACGGCGAGATCAAGCTCGCCGGCATGGCCAGCGAATTCTACCGCCGCCGTGTCGGTCAGCATCTCGAGATCGGCTTGAAGGCGCTGGAGCGGCTCAAGCAGCAGGAATCGGAGCGGCTGCATTCGCGCAAGCTTCGCAGCTTTGCCGAGGTGGCGTTCCAGTAGGATCGAAGCTGCACTTTGCTGCTGACAAGCGGAACGATTTTCAGCATTGTCCGGGTCGGGGCTCGACCGGGACGACTTGATGCCGCTCATCCGCGACAAGATCATCGGCCATGATCTGGAACGGCTGGCCTTTCGCTTCACCATGCTGAACGACAATGAGGTCGTGCAGTGCCAGATCAGCGACGCCGCGATGGACGAGCTCGCGGGCATGCAGGGCACCGAAACCAGCGCCCGTCAGGCGCAGTTCCTGTCGCTGCGGGAGACCATCGAGCGGATCGCGTCGGATCTCTACGACGAGGCGCCGCGGGTGAGGGGCTACGTGGTGCGCATCTTCACGCGGCATTTGGGAAGGTAGAAGGGCGCAAACTCACCGCAGCGGCGAAAGGATCCATTAAGGGCAGCCTGTAGTTGCAATGGATGGCGGCGGCGCGGCGTGAGATGATGTCTCGCGGTCCGCCACCCAAGCTTTTCGTATGACCAGAAGATCAGTCCTGCTACTCGCCGTCGTTGCCCTGCTCGCAGGAAATCTGGCCTATGCGAATTTCGTCGGGCCGAGCCCTTTTGCGCGCGATTTCGATCAGAACATCGCGCGCTTCCCTTTGGCCGCGTCGATTGCCCGCAGTGATCCCGCGCTCAGGGCGGTCTTCCTTCGGAAGACCGAAGACGCCTTCAACAAGGGCGGATGGCCCGCCGCCAATGGCGTGCTGAACATGAGCCTGGCGAGGGAGATGGAGGTCTATGCCGATGACGAGCACATCAATGCGGTAGACCGCGCGGAGCTCAACGCTCTGCTGACGCTCGCAGGGAACCCATTGGCTTGCAAATCATACCTTCTGGCTGGCTCTCAACGCGGTGAGCTTGGGGACGCAGCGCAAGCGCTGGAGGCGCTTGGGGCGGCACATGGCGCGGCGATTGCCACCGGCTTCGAGCGCAAGATGAAGGGCGTTGTCCCGACGCAGGCGAGCGAGGCGGAGATCGCTGCGATCGAAATGCGATTGCGCCTGGGGCCATTCGCGGAGCTCAACCGGCAGGAGCTTGGTGCCCAGGCGAGATACCTCGGCGGCAATCCTGCACTGATGTTCAGCGCGGCCATCAAGAAGCAGCTCAATCTGCTTTCGATGGACAGTGCTGGATCGGCCGCCGCCTCGCGCATGCGGAGAGCTGGCAAGTACGATATCGATATCGTTGAAGTGCGCGCGAAGTTGTGCCGCGAGCCTGGCAACGGCTTGTCCTGTTCTTGAGGCGAGGTGCGGTCCGAGGCGTTCATCCCTCCAATTTCCGCAACAGCAGCTTCAGCGCGGCCGCAGCGAACATTTGCATGTTGCCGAACCGGTCATTGTCGCCGGTCTCCAGCGTCATTACCTGCGACGCAGGTCCCGTAACCGCCACGCAGCTGTGGCCTGCGGCATCACCGTAGCGGTTGCCGGTGGGGCCAGCGGCTCCGGTTTCGGACAGGCCCCAGTCGCTATTGAACCGCGTCCGCATCTGCTCGGCCAACAATTGCGCGTAGGGCTCCGACGAGGACCGAAAGCCCTTCATTCCCTGATCCGAAATATCCATGAGCACGCGCCTGGCATCGCGGGTGTAAACCACGGCGCCGCCGAGGTAATAGGCGGAGGCACCGGGCACCGCGAGCAGGCTCGCAGAGATCAGGCCGCCGGCTGACGATTCCGCAACCGCGACGGTCTGTTTGCGCGCGATCAGTTTGGCCGCGACCTGTTCCGCGATGCCGACGAGCTCTTTCATCTCCAATACCCCTCATTCCTTCGCAACCGAGCTCGGCCTTCCTAGCATATGACGGGATGCCTGGCCGAGTTGCGGGCGGCGGGCAGGCCTGCTTGAATGGCGGGGACAACAAGAGACATGAGGAAACCTGGGAAGGGAGAGTTGATGGCGTCCCTGATCGCCGGCGGCATCGATTGCGACGTGCATCCGGCCGTGCCGCATCTGACCAGCCTGCTGCCCTACCTGAACGACTATTGGCGCGATCAGGTGACGACGCGCGGCATGGTCGACCTCGTCTCGCAATCCTATCCGCAGAACTCGCCGATCACGGCGCGGCCGGATTGGCGCCCCGAGACAGGCAAGCCCGGCGAGAGCCTGGCGGATATGCAGCGCCATGTGCTCGATCCTTTTCAGGTCAAACATGCCATCTGCAATCCGCTCTATGGCGTGCAGATGGTGTTCTCCGAGGACATGCAGGCCGCTTTCTGCCGCGCGCTGAACGATTGGCTGGCGAGGGAATGGCTCGATCGCGACGAGCGGCTGCGCGGCTCGATCGTGATCCCGACGCAGAGCGTCGAGAAAGCCGTTGCCGAGATCGAGCGCTGCGCAGCGGACAAGCGGTTCGTGCAGGTGCTCATGCTCGTGATGGGCGACATCCCGCTCGGCAAGCGTGCGCTGTGGCCGATCTACCAAGCCGCGGAACGGCTGGAGCTCCCGGTCGGTATCCACGCCGGTTCCGCCTATCACAATCCGCCGACTGCCGTGGGCTGGGGTTCCTATCACATCGAGGATTATGTCGGTCAGGCCCAGGCGTTCCAGGCGCAGCTCACCAGCCTGATCGTGGAGGGTGTGTTCGCGAAATATCCGCGGCTGAAAATGGTCATGCTGGAATCCGGCGTCTCCTGGATCGCGCCCTATCTCTGGCGGCTGCACAAGTTCTGGCGCGGCGTGCGGATGGAGACGCCGTGGGTCGATCGCGCGCCGCTGGAGATTGTGCGCAGCAACATCCGTTTCTCGTTGCAGCCGTTCGATGCGCCGCCGGAACCCGCGACATTAATTCGGCTGTTTGATCATATGCAGTCGGACGAATTGGTCCTATTCTCCACGGACT
>JAEYTQ010000555.1 GCA_023433965.1 Pseudomonadota bacterium
GTCTCGACGACGAGGTCGGCGCCAAGAAGGAAGCCCCCGGCATGCAGCGCGACAACAATTCGCGCAATCCCGCCCGCATGACCTCGTCGGCACCGCGCAAGCAGGAATCGTCGTCCGGCGGCGGTGCCCTCGCCGAAGCGCTACGCCGCGCTGCCGAGAAGAACGGAGGCAAACGGGTGTGACCGTGAACCTCTCCTCGCCCTTCACAGTTCGATGACGCCGCGGCGCGCGGCGTGCGCGACCGCATCGGTGCGGCCGGTGGCGTCGAGCTTGTCGAGCAGCGAGCCGACATGGAATTTCACGGTGTGCACGGAGATGCCGAGCCGCCGCGCGATCATCTTGTTGGAGGCACCCTCCGCCATCAGCGCCAGCACGTCGAGCTCGCGCTGGGTCAGTGCGATGTCATCAGGCATGATGCGCGGATCGCGCGCGACGATCGTCGCCGCTGCAGTTTCGCCCGGCGCGGCAAGGCGCAGCCCTTCGACATTGCCGAGCAGCTTCGCGAGACGGTCGGCGAGAGCCGGATCGTCGATCTCCAGCGAAAGCACGATCTCCGGCCGTTTGTCTTCGCTCACGTCTCCGGCCTCTCGCCGACCGTGACCCTGAAGCCGGCCGGCTCGCCGCCGCGGCGCACCGCGAGGTCGATCACCGCGCCGACGCTCGAAGGCCCTAGCGTCCGCGACAGCGCGCGCACGCCGGACAGTTTCTGGCCGTCGACCGCGACGATGACGTCACCCTGGCGGATGCCGGCCGCCGCCGCAGGTCCGGCCTTGTCGACGCTCATCACCATCGCGCCGACGCCGTCGTCGATCCGCACCGGCTGGAGCCCGAGGCCGAGATAGCCGCGCGCGATGCGGCCGCGCGTCTCCAGCTGCGCCGCGACGCGCTCGATCGTCGCGGTCGGGATCACCAGCACGCGCCGCGGGCCGAGCACGGCCATGCCGAACGCTTGCCCCGAGGCATCGAGCCCGAGCCCGCCCTGCTGGCTGTCGCGCAGGCGGACGTCGAGCTCGATCCTCGCGTCGATGTCGCCGCCGCGGAGGGAGCGCCAGCTCCTGCCGGAGGCCGACACCATCCCGAGCGACGCGCTTGGCGTGTCGCGATTGGTCGCGACCACGATGGCCAACGCGCCCAGCGGCGGAACGGTTGCCGCGAGCCTGGCCGGAGTCGATGCGATGTCGGCGCGCAACAGCGCGATATCCGTGGTGTGGTCGCGGCCGGCGATCGTGGCGGCGGCGGTGCCGCCATCGGGAAGGCCGATCTCGACCTCGCCCTCGTCGGCCAGCGCCTCGTCCGCGGTGACGATCAGGCCCGTCTTCCAGACGAAGCCGGTCGAGCGAAACCGATGGGAGTGCACGGAGACGATCGAGGGTGCGGTGCGTGCCACCACGTCCGCGAGGGCGGCTGACAGTGACGACAGGGGACTAGGATCAGTCATGGCGTGCTCCTGTGGTTGGCTTCAATCTGGGATGCCGCGCGCGATTGCGAAACTGGCCGGGTGGCCAGGACAAGTACGGCTCGCCAAGGCCTCAACCGACGAACATGTGATTGGGGGCGCCTCGCGGGAACGTGTAGCAATCCCGAAATTGTGCCCCATGGCCCCGAGGGATTGCGAGCCTTCATGACCACAGACCTCACCCGCCGCACCCTACTGCAACTCGCCGGCGCCACCTCGCTTGCGGCGGCCGCCGCAGCCGCGGCGCGCGCCGAGGGCACGCCGCAGGGCGGCGGGCCGACCTATGCCAGCCGCACCCCGATGCAGGTCGGCATGGTGACGCTGCGGGTGAAGAACCTCGACACGATCGCGGACTATTATCGCGACGTGATCGGGCTCACCGTGATGGAGCGCTCAGGCATTGCGGCAAGGCTCGGCACCTCCGGGATCACGCTGCTGGTTCTGGAAGCCCGTCCCGATGCGGCGATCGAGCCGCGCAACGCCGCTGGCCTCTATCACACCGCCTTCCTGATGCCGACCCGCAAGGACCTCGCGCGCTGGCTGGTCCACGCCGCTTCGCACCGCGTGAAGCTGTCGGGCTTTGCCGATCACCTCGTCAGCGAATCCGTTTATCTCGATGACCCCGAAGGCAACGGCATCGAGGTCTATGCCGACCGCGATCCCTCGCAATGGCAGTGGAGCGAGGGCAGCGTGAAGATGGCGACCGACGAGCTCGACATTCCCGACCTGCTGTCGCTGGCCAATCCGCGCGTGCCCGATTATGCGGGGGCGCCCGAGGGCTTGCGCATCGGTCACATGCATCTGCGGGTCGGCGATCTCGCCCAGGCTGAGAGCTTCTATCACGGCACGATTGGCCTTGATCCGACGCGCAAGCGCAGTGGCGCCGCGTTCCTGTCGTCCGGCCGCTATCATCATCACCTCGGCATCAACGTCTGGCAGAGCCAGGGCGCCGGCCAGCGCGATGATCAGATGACCGGCCTTGCCTGGTTCTCGCTCGTGACGGAAAAGCCGGACATTCTCGCCGCCCAGGAGGAGCGCCTGCGGAAGGGCGGTGCGCAGCTCACCACGCTTGCGAATGGTGTGGAGGCCGTCGATCCCTGGGGCACCCGGGTGCGGCTGCTCAAGGCTTGATCGAAAACAGCAGCTTCAGCCGGCTGCGCGTTCGAGGCGGATGTCCGCGTCCGCCCATGCGCAGCGGCTGCCTCCGGCCCGTTTTGCTGCGTAAAGGGCGCGGTCGACCTGCTCGAGAAGCTGCGTCGTCGCACCGGCGGTTGCAGCGCCGGCGCTGACGAGAATTCCTGCGCTCGCGCCGATGCGGACCGGAATGTCGGTCAGCAAGAACGGGATCGAAAGGTCGAGAACGGCCCGGCGCGCCAACGCGAGCGCTTCCTCGCGGCCCTCTTCGCCGGCGGCAACCGGCTTGAGCATCATGAACTCGTCGCCGCCGAAGCGCGCGGCAAGCCCGGTCCCGCCCATGCAGATCGACAGCCGCCCGGCCACCTGGCGCAACAGATCGTCGCCGACGTGATGGCCGTGGCGATCGTTGACCGGCTTGAAGCCGTCGAGGTCGATGGCGATGATCGCGAAGTTTCCGGGCGTCTCCGCCAGCGCCTGGAAGAACGCGGCACGGTTCGGCAGTCCCGTCAGGAAATCGTGGGTGGCCTGGCGCGCCAGCCGGTGCTTTGCTTCGAGCCGCTCGACGAAGGCGGCGCTGAGATGTTTCGACGCCTCGCGCAATGTGAGCCAGAAGAACACCAGCATGATCGCGCCGAGTTTGTAGGCGAACTCGGGATGCAGCAGGCCGGCCAGGATGGTCGGCGTCAACAACACCGCGGCGGTGGTCAGGATGATCCAGGGGCGGATCGCCGCGCGCGAGACCATGCCGACGCAGAACGACATCGAAAGCCCGAACGCGATCCAGGCGCCGGGTCCGTCGTCGAGTTCGAGCGCCCGATACGACAGCATGCCGAGCGAGAGGCCGAAGGCAGACGCGCCCGCACCGTATAGCCGCTCCCAGCGGATCACGTCGGCGTCGGTGAACTGCGCGGCGCGCGACTTGTAGCGGAACAGCGAGATGATGCGTGCCGTAGCCGTGATGAATATGAAAGCCGAGATCACGGCGTAGCCGGTATCTCCGCTCATGACGGCCAACGCCACCGCCCCCGTCACCGAGGTCACGCCGATCGCGAACACCTGCGGCAACGACGTGTACAGGAGATCGACGAGCTCGCGCCTGATGCGCGGATCGGGATGCAGGAACCTGGACAGCATTGTCAACGGCATGGCCGGCACCATCACTGCATCTTCCTAACAAGGGTTGGATGCGAGGCGCGGCACGACGGCTCGATGTGCAACGTCCTTAAGAAGTGGTCAACGGAATGCTTGCTGGCGGATTTTCTGCGTGTTAGCAGCGGCCAATGGCGCCGCGCGCGCCTCGATGCATGGGAATATGCCTGCCATGTCCGATTTTCGCGGTGTCTTCCCCTACCTCGTTTCGCCTCTGGATGCCGATGGCACCGTGCGCACCGAAGTCCTCGGCAGGCTCTGCGACGACCTGATCGGCGCCGGCGTGCACGGGCTGACGCCGCTCGGTTCGACCGGCGAATTCGCCTATCTCGATGCCGCGCAACGCAGCGCCGTGGTGCGGACCGCGATCGAGGCTGCGAAGGGCCGGGTGCCGGTAGTGGCGGGCGTCGCCTCGACCTCGACGGCCGACGCGGTGGCGCAGGCGAAAGCCTACCAGAAGTGTGGGGCCGACGGCATCCTCGCCATCCTGGAAGCCTATTTCCCGCTTGCCGACGCCCAGGTCGAATCCTACTTCCGCGCCATCGCGGATGCCGTCGACATTCCCGTCGTTATCTACACCAACCCGCAATTCCAGCGCTCCGACCTCACCCTCGACGTCATCGCCCGCCTCGCCGAGCATCCGCGCATCGGCTACATCAAGGACGCCTCCACCAACACCGGCCGGCTGCTGTCGATCATGAACCGCTGCGGCGATTCCTTGCGCGTGTTCTCGGCCTCCGCCCACATCCCGGCGGCGGTGATGCTGATCGGCGGCCTCGGCTGGATGGCGGGACCCGCCTGCATCATCCCGCGCCAGAGCGTTGCGCTCTACGAGCTCTGCAAGGCCTGTCGCTGGGACGAGGCGATGGTGCTCCAGCGCCGGCTGTGGCGCATCAACGAAGCCTTCGCCCGCTTCAACCTCGCCGCCTGCATCAAGGCCGGGCTTGCGGTCCAGGGCTACGACGTCGGCGACCCCGTCCCGCCGCAGGCACCGCTGACCGCCGAGGCGCGCAAGGTCGTGGAGACGGCTTTGCGCGAGCTAACTTAGCTGCTTGCCACGTGGCAATTTGCCCCGGCACCTCGTGGGGAGCAGAATGGCCGTAACCCGAACGAGAAACTTCCGCTCGTTTGCGACGTTGCTGCATGAGCGAGGTCTGCCACCCCATGCGTCTGCATCTCTACCCCGCATTCAGCAAAAGAGATGGTGATCACCGATGAATCGTCGCTATGCGATTGCCGCGGCAGCGTTCGCCGCCCTGCTGCTTGCCGTCACCGCCGCGAAGATCCTGCAAGTCCCGTGGACCACCCCCGCCGCGCGAGCCGTCGAGCAGCGGGGACCCCTGTCCGAGGGCGAAAAGGCCACCATCGACATCTTCGAGCGCGTGTCGCCTTCGGTGGTCCAGGTGGCGGCCAAATCGGCAGCCAGTCCTCTCATGGGCGAGGAAGGCCAGGGCGGTGCGTCCGGCACGGGTTTTGTCTGGGACCGCGACGGTCACCTCGTCACGAACAATCACGTGGTCGCCAATGGCGGCGAGATCGCGGTGCGGTTTGCGTCGGGGGAGGTGGCCCAGGTGGACCTCGTCGGCACCGCGCCCAACTACGATCTCGCGGTGTTGCGGATCCGCAGCGTGCGCGAGCTTCCGGCGCCGATCGCCCTCGGCAGTTCGAATGACCTGAAGGTCGGACAATCCGCCTTTGCGATCGGCAATCCCTTCGGACTGGATCAATCGATGACCTCCGGCATCATCAGCGCGCTCAAGCGCAGGTTGCCGACCCATGGCGGCCGGGAGATCGCCAACGTCATCCAGACCGATGCCGCGATCAACCCGGGCAATTCGGGCGGGCCGCTGCTGGATTCCGCCGGCCGGCTGATCGGCGTCACCACGGCGATCATCTCGCCCTCGGGCTCGAACGCCGGCATCGGCTTCGCGGTCCCGGTCGACGTCGTGAACCGGATTGTCCCTGAACTCATCCGCAACGGGCGCGTGCCGACGCCCGGCATCGGCATCGTCGCCGCCGGCGAGGATGTTTCGACCCGGCTTGGCGTCGAAGGGGTCATCGTGGTGCGGACGGCGCCCGGCAGTCCGGCCGAGCGGGCGGGGATTCGCGGTGTCAACTTTTCCACGGGAGCGGTCGGAGACATCATCACCGCGGTGGAAGGCAAGCCGGTGCGGCGCCTTGCCGACCTCACCGATGCGCTCGAGCAGGCCGGGGCCGGAAAGACCGTTCGGCTCACGGTCAAGCGCGGCTCGGACAGCCGTGACGTGAATGTGGGCATCGTCGATATTGACCGGTCCTAGGCCGCCATTCCGCGCTGGCAAGGGGTGACGACGCGCATCGCAGATGTGCCGGGGCTCGGTTGTCTGGCCCGCAAAATCCGCTAAAACCGCCGCGGTCGTTTTTGCGGATTTCGAGGACACAGCGGAATGAACATTCTTCCCGGCAATTTGCGTTTCGGAGCGGGGCAGCCCGTCAAGCGTTTGGAAGACCAGCGGCTGCTGACCGGGAAGGGGCAATTCATCGACGACAAGCCGCAAGACGGCGCGCTGTGGTTGCACGTGCTGCGCTCGCCGCATGCCCATGCGAGGATCGTTTCGATCGACAGCAGCGCCGCCTCCGCAATGCCCGGCGTGGCCGCGGTCTACACCGGGGCCGATCTCGTCAAGGACGACATCGGTACCATCCCGACCCTGAACATCTTCAAGCGTCCCGATGGCAGTCCGATGACGGTGCCGCCGCGCCGGCTGCTCGCCCACGAGGTCGTTCGCTACGCCGGCGAAGCGGTCGCCGCGGTCGTGGCCTCCTCGCGTGCCGAGGCGCAGAACGCAGCCGAGGCGATCGTGGTCGAGTACGACGTGCTGCCCGCCGTGGTCGATCCCGTCGAGGCCGTGAAATCAGGCGCGCCCGTGGTGTGGCCCGAGGCGCCCGACAACATCGTCGGCGCCATGAGCTATGGCGACGCCGCCAAGGTCGACGAGGCCTTCGCCAGGGCGGCGCACACCGTCGAGCTCGACCTCGTCAGCCAGCGCCTGGTGCCCTCCGCGATGGAGCCGCGCTCGACCATCGCGGAGATCGACAAGAAGTCCGGCCGTCTGCTGCTGCACGTGCAGTCGCAGACCCCGGCCTCGACCCGCGACGTGCTGGCGGAAGCCGTGCTGAAGCGTCCCAAGGACAGCGTGCGCGTGCTGGTCGGCGACATCGGCGGCGGCTTCGGCCAGAAGACCAACCTCTATCCGGAGGACGGCATCGTCGCCTATGCCGCGACCAAGCTGAACAAGAAGATCCGCTGGCGCGGCGATCGCACCGACGAGTTCGTCGGCGGCACCCATGGCCGCGATCTCACCTCGACGGCGTCGTTCGCGCTGGACGAGAAGGGCAAGGTGCTGGCCTATCGCGTCAAGTCGATCGGCTGCACCGGCGCCTATTCCTCCGGCGCGGCCAACATCATCCCGCTGGTGCTCGGACCGTTCGTGCAGACCGGCGTCTACGACCTGCCGCTGGTGCATTTCGAGGTGAAGTCGGTGATGACCCACACCGCGCCGGTGGGCGCCTATCGCGGCGCCGGCCGTCCCGAGGCGGTGTTCATCGTCGAGCGCCTGTTCGACGCTGCCGCGCGAAAGATTGGCATGGATCCGCGCGCGATCCGCAAGGCCAATTACATCAAGCCGGCGCAGCTGCCCTATACCAATGCCGCCGGCCAGGTCTACGATTCCGGCGCCTTCGCCCACATGCTCGACCGTGCCGTGAAGCTCGCCGACTGGGACGGCTTTGCCGCGCGCAAGAAGGCGGCCAAGAAGAAGGGCCTGCTCTACGGCCGCGGTCTCACCTCCTACATCGAATGGACCGGCGGACGTGCGCATACGGAAAAGGTCACGCTGCAAGCGACCTCGCAAGGGCGGGTCGTGCTGCATTCCGGCACGATGGCGATGGGGCAGGGACTGCAGACCACCTACACCCAGATGATTTCCGACACGCTCGGCATCCCCATGGACAAGATCGACGTCGTCCAGGGCGACACCGATCTCGCCACGGGCTTCGGCAGCGTCGGCTCACGCTCGCTGTTCGTCGGCGGCACCGCGGTCGCGGTGTCCTCCAACGACCTGATCCAGAAGGCGCGCGAGAAGGCCGCGAACGTGCTGGAGACCTCGGTCGAGGACATCGAATATCAGGGCGGCATGCTCACCGTGGTCGGCACCGACCGCCGCATCAGCCTGTTCGATCTCGCCGAGAAGGAGAGCGGCGCCAAGCTCAGCGTCGATTCCGAAGGCGAGGTCGACGGGCCGAGCTGGCCGAACGGCACGCATATCTGCGAGGTCGAGATCGACCCGGAGACCGGTGTGTCGCGCGTCGTGCGCTACACCACCGTCGACGACGTCGGCGTCGCCGTGAACCCGATGCTAGTCACCGGGCAGATCCATGGCGGCGTCGCGCAAGGCATCGGCCAGGCGCTGTATGAGGGCGTGTCCTACGACGCCGACGGCCAGCTGCTGACCGCGAGCTATCAGGACTATTGCATCCCGCGCGCCGACGACGTGCCGCCGATCGTGGTGACGCTGGACGATTCCGCGCCCTGCCGCACCAATTCGCTCGGCGCCAAGGGCTGCGGCGAATCCCGCGCCATCGGCGGCCCGCCCTGCGTCACCAACGGCGTGATGGACGCGCTCGCCGAGCTCGGCATCACCCAGCTCAACACGCCGCTGACGCCGCAGAAGATCTGGCAGGCGATCCGGGACGCGAAGG